>NZ_BAAILO010000162.1:0-6043 GCF_054589115.1 Cupriavidus sp. 8B
CTCGACGGGCGAGAAACTGCCCAATGACCGATTCGGCCGCCGCGCAGCCGGGAAGTTGGCAAAAGCGCAGCGCGCTCGCAAGCACAAGCGGCATATAGCGAAGCTGCACGCCAAAGTCGCGAACGCGCGCGCCGATTTTCAGCACAAACTTGCGCTCGATATAGTGCGCCGGTTCGATTACGTCGCGGTTGGCAATGTGTCCGCCTCTAAACTTGCCAGAACCAGGATGGCAAAGAGCGTCTATGACGCGTCCTGGTCGTCCTTCCGAGACAAGCTCCATTACAAAGCGATTGCGCACGGCGCCACGTTCGAAGAAGTGAACGAAAGCGGTTCTACCCAAGCCTGCTCGTCGTGCGGTTCCAATGACAGCACAACGCGGCCGAAAGGTATCGCAGGCTTGCGAATAAGAGAGTGGACTTGCAGCAGTTGCGGAGTTGTACATGATCGCGATACCAATGCCGCGCTAAACATTCTCCGATGCGGACGTGCATCGCTAGTAGTAGGAATCCCCGTCCTTTAGGACGGGGAGGACGTCAAATGTCCACCAAACAAGGCGCTCCCGGCTGGCGCACGATCAGTAGGCCAGTGGTTCAGCTGATCAGCCCATCAGTGCATCACCCCGAGCAAGCAGCTTCACCTAGCGATACGATTCATGAATCCCAATTCCGACACCCACGCACGCCCAGCCATCCGTTCCTTGACGCAGCTTGAAGGGCGCGTGCTGGCCGTGCTAGTCGAGAAGCAGCACACGGTGCCGGACACCTATCCGCTGTCGCTCAATGCACTGACATCCGGCTGCAACCAGAAGACCGCGCGCGCGCCGGTGATGAATGCCTCCGAGGCCGAGATCCTCACCGCCATTGATGGCCTGAAACGCCTGAGCCTGGCCATGGAAGGCAGCAGCAGCCGCGTGCCGCGCTTCGAGCAAAACATGAAACGCGTGCTGGGCGTGCCGAGCCAGTCGGTCGCGTTGCTCACCACGCTGCTGCTGCGCGGGCCCCAGACGGCCGCGGAGCTGCGGCTGAACTCCGCGCGCCTGCACGCATTTGCCGATATCTCGTCGGTCGAGGTGTTCCTGGACGAGCTGGCCGCCGCCGAGCCACCCTTCGTCGTCAAGCTGCCGCGCGCTCCCGGCGGACGCGAAAACCGCTGGATGCACCTGCTGTGCGGCGAGGTCAGCGTCGATGACATCACCGAGCGCGGCGGCACCGACGACAACATCTCGCCCTCCGAGTTCGAGGCGCTCAAAGCCGAGCAAAAGGAACTGGCCGAGAAGGTGAACCGGCTTCAGGCGCTGGTGGAGCGCATGGCGGGCGAGCTGGGCATTGCGATCGACAAGAGCGCGCTGTAGGCCTTGGTCGCCAGTACCAAGTACAAATATTCCAGTTGGAAACATTGTGCTGCCGCATCCCGCAGGCTGCGCGCAGCCTGTCGGCGCGCCACAACAGATGTCGTTGGCCCGATTAGTGCTTGCGCGTATGATCGTGGATAGCTGCACCCTATCCACCGCGAGGCCGCAAACCAGATTCTCCCGGCTTCGCCAAGCGCCCCATGGCGCAGCCTTTCAGGGCAGATAAGGACACTACGCTGTCACAATACTGTCCTTGAAAGGCCGCCATACTTTGCAGTCCAAACACGTTGAGGCCTTTGACGATGCGCGTGACGATTCGCACCATTACCATTCCAGGAAGCCAAGGCCGGGCCGCCCTTCACCAGGCCGTCGTGTATGCCACGACGGAGCAGGAGGCTGCACCACTCATGACGAGTGACTGGAGCCAGCGCGAGCCCGAAGTCTTCATGGCCGCCCAGACTTGGGCAAGACGCAATACCTACATCGTTTCGAATCCCCGCACTGGTGCATTCTACGGGAGCCCTGCCGGGCGCTAGGCTGCGCTATCGACAGTGCACAAGGGGCGCTGCATAAGCGCCCCACCGTCAAGCACCAGGGCCCGATGCAGACATCGCGCGCCTTGCGAGTGCCTTCAACGAAGGCCGGGCTTCCTTCGCTCTGACAATTTCGATCCCTAATGTATGGACATGGCGCGTCTCGCCGATCACGGCGCGGCGCGGGCACCTAGCGTGGCCGTCATGGCCTCGCGCAGCGCCAGCAGCAAGCGGCTGTCCTCATCGGCTTTGCGGATGACCAGTGAAATCTGCAGCGTGGGCACCTCGCTGCCCAGCCGGATGATCCGCACCGGATAGATCTGGCAAATGCCCGGGTCCATCAGTTGCACTAGGGAGACGCCAAGCCCGGCGCTGACCATGGCGACGATGGCCGGCACGCTGTCGAGCTCCAGCGCGCTGCGCTTGCCCGGTAAGCAGGCATGGACATAGCGCGCCGCCATCGCCCCGGTGACCGTGCCGCGGTCGTACCGGATCCAGTCGTGCTTGTGCAGCAGCGTTGACACCGAACTGGCGCGCTCGCCGGGCGGGGCGATCAGCACGATTTCCCGTTGCGTAAGCGGATGCCAGCGCAAGCCGGACAGCCGGCCTTTTTCGGGCTGGGCCACAACCGCCGCATCCAGTTGCCCCGCCTTGACGGCATCCATCAGCCCCGCGCTGCGCCCGCGTGTGGGGCGCACCGCCAGCCGCGGGTAGCGATCCTTCAGGTAACGCAGCGTGCCGGGCAACAGCACCGGCTGGATCGACTCGATCACGCCCAGACGCACCGTGCCGTCGATGGCCACCGTGGTGCGCCGCCGCAGCGCATTGAGGTAGTCCAGCCCCCCGCGCATCGATGCCACCACCTCGTGCGCGGCGGCCGTCGGGCGAACCTGCAAGCCGGAGCGATCGAACAGCGCCTGCCCGAGATAAAGCTCCAGCTGCTTCATCTGCATGCTCACCGCGCTGGGCGTGAGATGCATCACGCTTGCGGCGGCCGCAAACGAGCCTTCCTCGATCACCGAGCGCAGCGTCGAAAACGCCTCCAGCTTCATCAATATTCCTTATCAAGGCTTCGAAATATCATCACTACTTCTTATCTCCACGCAAGCTTAGACTAATCGCACGGATCCAAGCAATCCCGCGCATCCAAAGCAATCCAAAGCAATCCAACGGAGACAAAGACACCATGACCGCCTTCAACCCTGTGGCCTGGACCGCCTCGGAAGCCGCCAGCAACGCCTCATGGATCCAGCACCTGAGCGCGCAGGAGGTGGCGAGCATCGATGCCGCCCTGGCCCACGCCAAGGCTTGCCGCAAGCCGTTTCTCGACATGACGCAGGCGGACTTCCCGCTGGACGCAGCCGCAGGCGGCGCGCTCAAGCGGGTGGTCCAGGCCACGCAAGGCCGCTGGGGCATGTGCCTGCTCAAAGGCTTTCCGGTGGACCGCTGGACCGAGGACGACACGCGCCTGGCCTACTGGGGCATGGGCTTGCACATGGGCGTGGCGCGCACGCAGAACCGCGCCAGCGATTTCCTCAATGACGTGCGCGATATCGGCGCCGCCTACAAGACCAGGAACGGGCGCGGCTATAACACCAACGCCGGCCTGGATTTCCATTGCGACTCCAGCGACGTGGTTGCCCTCCTGTGCCGGCGCGCGGCAAAGAGCGGCGGGGAGAGCAAGGTGGTCAGCTCGATGGCCTTGCGCGATGCGTTCGTGCGCAGGCGGCCGGACCTGGAGGCGGTGCTTCGAGCGCCCTTTTACTTCAGCTACCAGGGCGCGCAGGATCCCGCGCAGCCCCCGTACTATGCCTTGACGATCCTTGGCAATCATCCGGACTGCTTTGCGCTGCGGACCAACCGCAAGAACATCGTCGCCGCGCAGGCGGACTTTGACACCGTGCCGCGGCTGACCACCGCGCAGCATGAGGCGCTGGACCTGCTGGACGAACTGATGACGGACCCGAGCCTGTGCTTTTCCATGTCGCTCGAGCCGGGCGACATGCAGTTGCTGAACAACTACGTCACCATCCACTCGCGGACCAATTTTGAAGACTATGAGAAGATGGACCGCAAGCGCCACCTGCTGCGGCTGTGGCTGGCGGTGCCGTCGGCGCAGCCACTGCCGGACGACTGGGCGGTGTACTTCGGCGACACGCGTGCCGGCGCGGTCAGGGGCGGGCTGCGCGGCAGCGCGATGCCGGCCGCCTTTGTTGCGTTTGAAGCCCGGCAGGCCGCAGCCGTTGGCATGCCCTTGCGGGCCTGGGCTCCCGCCGCGCCCGGCGAGGCGTTGACGAACTGATGCGCTGACACACCGCAGCACTGACATAGCAGGCGGCAAGCCCACGCGCGGCGGGTTCGACCCCGCCGGCGCCATACAACAAGATGACGGAGACAACATGCAACGACGTGACTTCCTGGCGCTGCTATCCGCAGCCCTCATGCTCCCGCCCGAGCTCAGGGCGGCGACCAACGTGACCAAGCTGCTGGTCGGCGCCACGCCGGGCGGTGGCACCGACATCGTGGCTCGCTCGCTCGCGGTGGAGCTGGAAAACCGGCTGGGGCACACGTTTATTGTCGACAACAAGCCGGGTGCGGCCGGCAATATCGCGGCGGGCGCGGTCGCCAAGGCCGAGCCCGATGGCGGCACGCTGCTGCTGAGCTACACCAGCCATGCGATCAATCCCTCCTTGTTCCAGAAGCTGCCGTTCGACACCCTCAAGGACTTCACGCCCATCAGCCTGGTCGCCAACTCCCCGCTGATCCTGGTCGCCCGGCCTTCGCTCAAGGTGAGCAATCTGCGCGAAGTCATCGCACTGGCCAAGGCGCAGCCCGGCCATCTCAGCCTCGCCGTGGCCGGCGTCGGCAGCGCCAACCATCTCGCGGGCGAAATGCTCAAGGCCGAAGCCGGCGTCGATATCGTCAGCGTGCCGTACAAAGGCGCGGGGCCCGCCGTGGCCGATGTGGTGGGGAGCCAGGCGGACCTGTTGCTCAGCAATGTGGCCACCGTGCAGCCTTTGCTGAGCGCGGGCAAGCTGAAGGCGCTTGGCGTGAGCACGCTGCAACGCCTGCCGGCGTTCCCCGATGTAGCGCCGATCGCCGATGTGCTGCCAGGCTTCGATTACAGTTCATGGTACGGCTTGTTCGGCCCGGCCGGCATGCCGGCCGACCTGGTCCAGCAGATCGAAAAAGCGGCGCGCGCCGGCGTGGCCTCGCCGGCCATGCGCAAGCGCCTGCAGAACGAAGGCTTGGTGCCGGTGGGCAGCAGCGCGCAGGAGTTCTCCCAGTTCGTGCGCAAGGAGATCGATCGCTGGGCCAAGGTGGTCGCCGTCACCCATACCAAGATTGCCTGACAATCAGGCATTGAGCCCCCATTAAACCGGCTACCAATGGCCACCAATGGCCACCACCCCTGGAAAACACAATGACAACTCCATCCCTCGCCGACCGCCTGCGCCAACCGCGCGTGCTGCTGGTGCCCGGCGTCTACGACGCGTTCTCGGCGCTGGTCGCCGCGCAGGCGGGATTCGAGGCGCTCTACCTGTCTGGCGCCGCCGTGGCCTACACGCAGCTCGGGCGCTCCGACGTCGGCCTGACCACCGCCACCGAGACAGTGGATATCGTCGGCAGGATCACCGACCGCGTTGACCTGCCGCTGATCGTCGATGCCGATACCGGCTACGGCAATGCACTCAACGTGATCCGGACCGTGCGCACGCTGGAACGCGCCGGCGCGGCCATGATCCAGCTCGAGGACCAGACCTTTCCCAAGCGGTGTGGCCACCTGGACAATAAGCGCGTGGTCGCAACAGCCGAGATGTGCGGCAAGCTGAAAGCGGCCCTGGACTCGCGCGCCTCATCGCGAACCCTGATCCTTGCCCGTACCGATGCGGTGGCCATCGAAGGACTGGATGCGGCGATCGATCGCGCCGAGGCCTATGTGGAATGCGGGGTCGACGCGCTGTTTATCGAAGCCTTGCGCACCGAGGAAGACATGGCGCGCGTCTGCGCGCGCTTTGCCGGGCGCATCCCCCTGCTGGCCAATATGGTGGAAGGCGGCAAGACGCCGGTTCAGAGCGCCGCCGAGCTCGCCGGCAAGGGCTTCCGGATCGTGATTTTCCCGGGTGGCGTGGTGCGCTTCATCGGCGCGCAGATGAAG
>NZ_BAAILO010000162.1:6268-9305 GCF_054589115.1 Cupriavidus sp. 8B
GGCCAGCCCGTCACCCGGAATCCCTGTCATGTCTCACCCAAAACCCGCCAGCTCGCTGGTCTACTCCACCGAACACGGCCGCATGTGCCCCGGCTGCGGCAATGCGCTGGCGGCCTGCACGTGCGGCAAGGCCCAGCCGGTCGCGCAAGGTGACGGCATCGTGCGGGTGTCGCGGGAGACCAAGGGCCGCAAGGGCAAGGGGGTGACGCTGGTGCGCGGCGTGGCGCTGGACGCGCTGGCGCTGGCGCAACTGGGCAAGGAACTGAAGGCCGCTTGCGGCTCGGGCGGCACCGTCAAGGACGGCGTAATCGAGATCCAGGGCGACCACTGCGACACGGTGATGGAAAAACTCAAGCAGCGCGGGATGACCGTCAAGCGGGCTGGCGGCTGAGCGCCGGGCCACGCGCCGCTAGCCGGCGTGGCCAGTCGGGCGTCAACAGGCCATGAGAGGCCTGGATCAATTCAAGCGGCTTAAGCAGCCCCTTAGCGGTTGCGCTGCTTGTAGACGATGCTGCCGTCGGACTTGCGCTGGGGCACGACCGGGTTGCGGGAGTTGCACACCGGGCAGCGAAACAGCGGGCCCTGGCCTTCATCCTTGACCGTCACGTCCTTGGGGTCCCAACGCGTCTGGCACGACTGGTTCTGGCAAGTAAAAAACATCTTCATTCTCCGTAATAGGCGCGGATCGTAGCACGGTGACGGCGTTGGCCCGCCCTGGAGCTGCCCCGGGGCAGCTCTGGGGCAGCTCTGGGGCCACTTTGACCGCCTCGGCTACATCGCCTTCTCCATCTTCGGCCTCACCGCCTATTCTGCTCCGTTTCCGAAAACGGATAAGCCTGCGCCTTGGCACTTGGCCCCCGCACAGCCCTGCGCGCACGACCGCAGTGCAGCTTCGCCGTGGCGACGAATGGCGCGCACCGCCGGCAGGCGCGCCCGCCATGGCATCCGGGCGCCGTGCACCGCAAGCCGCCATCACGAAAGGCGCCGGCCACTGCCGCCGCCCGGCCGGCATTGGTGAATATCCCCGTGCCGCCGTTGCCGATTTCGGATAACGCCCGCACCACCCCCGTTCGTAGACTGGCCCCATTGCAAAGCGCATCCCAAGGAGCCATCCAGTGAACGAGGTAAGCACCAGGGCCATCACGCGACGGCCCGGCGCGGTACGGATAGTGGCGGCAGCGACGATGTTGAGCGCGCTCGCCATACCAGCCACTGCCGCACCCAATGACGCCCCCAGTGCCGCCGAGCTGCAGCCGGAAACCCTCTCCGTCCAGCCACTCGCGCCCGCCGATGACGGCCGGCTCTATATCTCCGATGTGGCGTTCAAGCACATGGTGGACGGTCGCCTGCACGTGGTGGACGGCAAGCGCATGCGCTACCTGGGGCTGGTGCCTACCGCCTTCGGCGGCCAGAGCGTGCTGTCGCCGGACAAGCGCACGCTGTATGTGATCTCCACCTTCTATTCGCGGCTGGCGCGCGGGGAGCGCACCGACGTGGTGAGCCTGTACGACACCGCCACGCTGGCCTACCGCAGCGAGATCGTGATCCCGCCCAAGCATGCGCAATCGCTGAACTACCGGGGCATCGCCACCGTATCCGCCGACGGGCATTTCCTCTACGTGCAGAACGCCACGCCCGCCACCTCGGTCAGCATCGTCGACCTGCAGGCCGGCAAGTTCGTGGCGGAGGCACAAACCCCCGGCTGCTGGGGCGTGTTTGCCACCGAAGCTTCCAGCCAGCGTTTTCGCACACTGTGCAGCGACGGCACGATGCTGACGGTGACGCATGACGCCGCCGGCCAGCCCAGCGGGCAAAAGCGCAGCGCGCGCATGTTCGATCCCGACGCCGACCCGGTTTTCCTGCACAGCGAGCGCGTGGGCAACACGCTGACCTTCGTGTCCTTCAACGGCAACGTCTACAGCGCGGATCTCTCGGGCGAGACGCCGGCCTTCGCGCAGCCCTGGCCCGTGCTGGACGCAGCGGACCGCAAGGCGGGCTGGAAGCCGGGCGGCTACCAGCTGTTCGCGCTGCACGCCGCCACCGGCCGCCTGTACCTGGGCATGCATCCGCGCAGCAAGGAGGGATCGCACAAGACCCCCGCCGCCGAGATCTGGACCATCGACCTGGCGCAGCACAAGCGCATCGCCCGCGCGCCGGGGCAGAACGCGCTGGCGCTCACCATCACGCAAGGGCCGCAGCCAACGCTGTATGTGCTGGATGCCGCCAAGGCCGGCGTGGTGTCGCTGGACCCGGCCCTGGGCCTCAAGCCGGTGGCGCGCCTTGACCAGGTGGCAGAGAACGCGGTGCAGCTGGAGCTGCACCAATGAGCGCCGCCGCCGTGGTCTCCAACGTGTTGCGCGATCCGGTCGTGGTGGCGGCATGTTCCGCCGCCGCCGCACTGGTACTGGCGCATGCCCTGTGGCCCAAGCTGCGCGACTTCTCCGGCTTCTGGGGCGCCGTCAGTGCCTACCGGCTGGTGCCCGACGCCTGGTCGCGCTGGGTGGCGCTTGCCTACGTGGGCGCCGAGACGGCCAGCGTGGCGGCGCTGGTGGCCGCACCGCTGCACCCGGGCGCGGCGCTGCTGGCGGCGTGCGTGGTGGCGCTAGCCAGCGGCGCGGTGGGCATCAACCTGCTGCGCGGGCGGCGCGACATCCGCTGCGGCTGCGGCAGCGACGCCGACAGCCTGCGGCTATCAAAGGGGCTGCTGCTGCGCAACCTTGGCTTGCTCGCCGTGCTGGTGCTGGCCGCGATCACTGCCGCCGGGCTGGCGGCCGACACGGCACCCCGTGCGTTCACGCTGCTCGACGCCCTGGCCGCCGGCTTCTGCGCGCTCGCGCTGTTGCTGCTCTGGCTCGGCGCCACGCAATTGCTGGTTAATGCCGACCGCGCTACGCACCACTCCGGCGGCCTGGCTTCCAGCCACCCTACGCATTCCACCTTCTCGTGAGCAGTTCAAGGCCCTTCCGGCCCCGGCGTGGGCGGAGAAACATCGATGCGCTATAAGGAGAACAGCAGCGCCGATCTGACCGAAAGAGCA
>NZ_BAAILO010000163.1:0-223 GCF_054589115.1 Cupriavidus sp. 8B
AGAGATTGCCTTGGCAGTCTTTGTGTTAGACAGGAGCGGCAATCCGCTCATGCCCTGCAGTGAGAAGCGGGCGCGGCTGTTGCTGGCGCGCGGCCGTGCACGCGTGCACCGCGTGATGCCGTTCGCGATCCGCATAGTGGATCGGCGGACAGCGGACTGCGTCCTGCAACCGGTCCGTCTTAAACTCGATCCCGGTAGCAAGGGAACCGGCGTGGCCATCGTG
>NZ_BAAILO010000164.1:0-219 GCF_054589115.1 Cupriavidus sp. 8B
GCGATACCGCGTCTTCCGCCCGCGTCGCGACCGGCGCATAGCCCTGCGGGCCGTCAGGTTCAGGCTGATCTGCGCGCCGCGGTGTATCAGTTCCACCAGCGACAGCACGGCGACACGCCGGCCCGCCTCGCCGCCGCAGGACTCGACCTCACGCACGATGGCCACGCCGGTTCCCTTGCTACCGGGATCGAGTTTAAGACGGACCGGTTGCAGGACGCA
>NZ_BAAILO010000165.1:0-15383 GCF_054589115.1 Cupriavidus sp. 8B
CCTCCTGGGAACAGGGAATGGAATGCCCGGTCGGGCACCTCCATGCTGCTCCCGGCCGCCGGCTCATCCCTTCCCTGGTCCCGGCACCAGACAACCATCCTGACCGAACGCAGGCACTGACTTCCGCTTCCCTCCCACTACCGCGTCAGCGGTTTAGTACAGGCGGCATTAACGTAATACCGTAACTATGTAATACCGTAACTATGTAATACCGTAACTATGTAAGTACTTTGTATGGCGGTATGCCAGCGTAGATCAGCTATACGTGTCAGCTTGATAGCAGGCACTGTTAGCCATCGGATACCAGCTTGAATATGTACTCCTCTTTCATTGCGAAAATACAGCCTGTATGAATTTCACGAAAATAGAAGATTGCGTCATGCTCGATACCGTTGGGCTTGCCGTGGACGGGATTAACGCCGACTTGCCAACACGTGTTTGGACAGAGCAGGACAATCAAACCCGATCCACTGATCACGGGAATATGAAGTCCTCGTCAGGCCGCCGCACGCTCAGCGTCAAGCACGTCAAGAGCAGGAAGCGGCTACTCGTTGAAGGAAGCTGTGCGGCCCACTTTCAGGAACACAACATCGTTAGCTCCAACGATATGGTCATGACCGCGTTCTCCATGATGAAGGCCGTAAAGGACTGGCACGGAATAAAGATCCCGTTGGAACGGGCCCGCGAGTTTGCACGCGGGGAGGGTATCACCGTCACCCGAGTCGATATTCCCGTCATGCTGCGTGTCCCGCAGGGAATGAGTGTAGGAGCAGTCGTCAACGGCTTGGCCTGCGCCGGTATCCGCTGCGGGATCAATGTGGCGCTGTACCACAGCGAGAGCTTTTACTACGACCAAGGCTCGCAAACGTCTGCCTTGAAGGGATATGACAAAGCGGCGGAAATCGAGCAGCGCAAGAAAAAGCTCGTGCTCCCGGAGAATGAAACCGCTGGGATGCTCAGCCAACTCGCAGCCTCAAATGTCAGACTTGAGGCAGTATTCCGCCAGAAATACCTTGCCAATCAATCCCGATTCACAGGGCAAGATGTGACACCACGCCACCTTAGTCCGACCGTGCTCGCCGAGATGTTCCTTGACCTCATCAAGAAATACGATCTGCGGGGTAGTCTGCGTGCGCGGTTGCGCCATGAGGAGCTTTGGGAGATACCGCAGCGGTACAGGGGTACGGTAGCGTTCTGGCAGAACGGCGGCGACATGCTCCCCTACTTTGACCACAATGAACGTACCTTTGGCCGACACCGCGAGTTCCTCAGGGAGAACTACTCAATCAACATCGGCGGCCGCCCCCCGAGCGAAATCGAGGTGCCGGTGCAGCTCGGTGACATCCTAGCCCCCGAGAACTTCGTGCCGGTTCCTGAGGAAATTCGACGCGATACACAGCTTTTCCATTCGTTGAACATGTTCAACGAATGGAACGAGCTTTGCGACCGGATGGGCATTGAGAACGGCATAAGCCGTGTCTACGTTGACCCGTATGAGGAACCCCACATGCCACACGATCTTGGCGAGCAGATGCTGTAGCCCTGTAGCGGTTTCTAGGCCGCTGCATTAGCTCCCTGTGGCGCTGTAGCGGCTGCCGCAGGGACTAACACCCGGAGACCAACTGTGGCGGTGTAGCGGCCTCCGCGGCTCACGCGTACCAACACAGCAGTCGAACAAGGCTACTTTTTCTTCTTGCTGCCGTTGCTTTCCATAAATTCGGCGAACTTCTTCAACGACACCCCATACCAGTCCTTCCCATTCCTTGGAGACCAGTGCACGCCACTAGGCTTCACACGGATATGCCCAACGACCTGATGATTTTCGTCCACAATTTCGTGGTCTTCATACTTGCGCGGACGAAATGAGTTCACTGCCATGGTGTTCTCCTTTGGTCATGTGCCTGACCCAATCCCGGTTGCCAGTTTCAACAGCGCAGCAATCCCCGAAAGCTCTGAGTCATAACGCTGAAGAATCGCGAGGTATCGGACGTACCTGTGGTGCCGGAGCTTTCAGCTCCGGCAGTCGCTTCCCTGATGGGGCCGCGCCCAGCTGGCTAACCGCAACGGAAGAAATCTCAGAGAATGACATCTCGCTCTACCGCCGCGGCAACGAACAAAGGGTGCCACTGCCAGGTCGGCAGCCGGCATCGCAAACGGCAGCGCCAGCCGCATCGTAGCCGGCCGCACCGCCCGAACTGCTCGAGCACGGCACGACGCCCTGCCGTCGGTTACGCACTGACCTACCCCGCATCGGGCGTCGCCGTACTGGTCAAGCGCGATACCGCCACCGGGCTGGGCACAGCGAACTTCGCCGGTGCGGGTGGTGACGCACTGGCCCTGGCCGTTGAGGCAGGCCAAGCTGCCGTAGGCGTCGCAAAAGCAGGTGGCGCCGCTCGCCGCACTAGCGGCGAAGAGCAGGACAAGCGCGGCGGCGCCGGAATTGATTCTTGGGATGGGCATTCGTCGTAGTCGGGTTGGAGGGTACGAGGCAACCTTTTACCGCCGAAGCCGCGTCCAACGCCCCCCCCTACGTCAGTGGGGTTGCCGTGAGAACGGGGGCCAGTTTGGGAAAGCGGCACGCGCATACGGTTCCTGCATGTCGAGAACTACCCGACGCGAAAATGCTCCACGCCTTGCCCAGCGCTGACCGCCCTTTGAACCTCAACAACTCTCAGCACCTAGGCTCATCGACCGGTCCCCCGCCGATTCATATCTACGGAATGGGAGACCAGGGGAGCACGGGCTACCAGGGCTATCACTCTAATTCAGGCTCGTTCGTGCGTCTGTGGCGACCGCCCACCGGGAACAACGCTGTATTCTGCGGCTAGGCCGCCACCGGCCTTGACCGCGCGAATCAAAATTTCACCGGAGTCTAGTAGACGGACGTCTAGGTTGTCGCCGGCAGCCAGTCCGGCGCGCTCGACAACGTATTGGGGCAGGCGCAGGCCGAGGCTCTTGCCGAGCGGTTGAATTGGCCGGCATGGTGGCGCGGCACACTCACGATATACGAGGTATATCAAATCTCGAAGATTTGGCCGTTCCACCTCGACCGCCGCGAGTAGCAGTACTGTGGGACAGGCAGACTTCTGGACAACCACCCTTGACCGTCAATATGATGCTGGAATAACAATGCAAAAGGTGGAAGCGATGACGGGTCAATCGGTCGGGTTGGACGCCCGGGTTGCGGTGCTGGTCGACTGCGACAACACGACTCCAGAGATACTTGAGTATGCCCTCCGCGTCGTGGCACAGTTTGGTCGCGTAGTGCTTCGTAGAGGGTACGGCAACCATGCCACACTTGCGCACAGGTGGCAGGAAGCCCTGGTTCGCCTCGCCTTCACCCCTTGTCTGCAGTATCAGTATGCTGCAGGCAAGAACACCGCCGATATCGCCCTGGCACTAGATGCGATGGAGGCCATGTTCGACACTCGCGCCGATACGTTTTGCCTAGTCACCAGCGATTCGGATTTCGCCTACCTGTGCCGTAAGCTCCGCGAACGCGGCGCCACCGTGCATATCGTTGGGGAAAGCAAAACGCCGGATGCCCTGCGCAACGCCAGTGATCAGTTCTTCGAGTGGTTGCCGCCAGAGCCTGTCGCCGAGCCAGCAGACCCGGCAAAACCGAAGGCTGCCGTCGCTCCTGCAAAGCCCCCGACAAAGCGGCGCCCCAAGGCAGTGATAAACGCCGTTGCCCTTCTCGCCGGCGACACACCAGATGGCTGGGTTGGCTTGGGCGCCCTGGGTCAGTACCTCAAACGCACGGATCCCGGATTCTCCCCGAAGGCTTTCGGCCATGCCGCGCTGTCTGACATGATTCGCACCTACCCAGACCTGGTCATGAACCATCTAAACGGCACTGGCTTCTGGGTCAGCTTGAAACCTAAATCGGATGGGGTGGAGAACTAATCTAACCCCTCACCGAGGCATTCGTTTCGGGCTGCCGTGCTAGCCGAGCTGACTCAGATCTACCTTCGGCGGCAAACAAGACATCGGCGAGGAAAATATGAGACGATGTGCAGCGCAGACGAAGACGGGGGCTTCGCTGCCTAAATCGCCCACGATCTGGCGATGAATTCTGTGCCGTTCATCGCGCCGAGATTTTTCAGGCGGGGAGGCGGCGGCGGCGGTTGGTCTAGGCGCGTTGATCGGCAATGCGCTCTTACCAGGTTTGGGCGGCGCGGTCCTTGGCGGACTCACCGGCAAGGTAGTCCGCGCACAATATTTGGAGGGGAGAATGGCAAAGCCGCGGGTGTTCGTAAGCTTCGATTTTGACAATGATCGCGCGCTCAAGGACTTCATTCTTGGGCATGGTGATCGACCACTCCGAATTTCCGCAGGCGATATGAGGTAGGCGGAGCTTGAGCAAAACCACAAGAACAAACGGCGAGAGAGTGACGATGTATCAAATGATTCAGAGCGACATCACGCAGGATTATTACAAACAGAATTTTCCAAATGACGGGCAACGGTTCGTTGCGTGGTATGTGCGAAATATCCATGGACAGGACGCCAACCAGACCAAAGCGTGCGTTACCGATGGCGCGGATGACAAGCAGATCGATGCCATCGTGATCGACGATGAGCAGTCGATTGCTTACATCCTTCAGGGAAAATTTATTGAAAACTCCCTAGTTGATGCAGAGCCGCTGCGTGAGGTGTTGTCGTCTTGGGCTCAGCTCAAAGACATCGCCAAGCTTCAGGAAAATGCCAATTCAAAGCTGAAGCAACGGTTGGCGGATCTGGCGACAGCACTGGAAGATGGGTATGACATCCATTTCGAGCTGATTGTGACGTCAAACCTGACCGAGGCTGCGCACAAGGACCTTGCGGTGTTTCAGAAGTCCCTTGCCGAGTCGGAGGACCTGTCCGCAGCCCTAACGCTGGTGGATCCGGAGGAGTTACAGCGCCGTTACGATCTGGCCTTGGAAAAGGAGAAGCCATACATCAGCCACAAGCTCGCCCTGGAGCATGGCAAGTACGTTTCGATGAAGATGGCTGAGACATCGGTCGTCCTCGCGGCTATTCCGCTGAAGTCGTGCCTGAATTTTCCGGGCATCAAGGATGGTGCGTTATTTCAGAAGAACGTCCGTCAATCGCTCGGATTGAGCAATTCTGTCAACAAGCAGATCAAGTCCACGATTTACAGTGATCGTCATCGGGATTTTTTCTTCTTCCACAACGGAATCACTGCCATTTGCAGCCAGATGAATCTTGATGGCGATGAACTCAAGATGCAGGGGCTCAGCGTCGTGAATGGATGTCAGTCTCTCACCACCATTCTGTCGTGTAGCGAACAGGTGAAGAAACTGGCAGACACCTATGTGATGTTCCGCTTCTACGAGATTCCGCAGCATGATCGCGCTGACAAGATCAGCACGTCGACCAACTCCCAATCGACCGTCAAGCCACGCGATCTTCGCAGCAACGATAAAAGAGTATTGGCGCTCAAGAAGGCCTTTGAACAGCGATTCCCAAATGGGACATTTCTTACCAAACGAGGTGAAATTGCTCCCGCCGATAAGGACAGTAGTAAGGTTGTCGATTTGTCCCGTTTGGGAAAGAACCTGATGGCGTGGCACTCGCAGCGGCCGAACATTGCCTACAGTGAAACAAAGATTTTCGACAAGTATTTCGAGCAGCTTTTCAAGCGGGACTATTCGCCGGAGAAGGTTCAGGCCCTTCAGGATTGGATGACCTTGATTGACGCGCAATGGTCGAAAGACAACCCCTTGGGATTTAACGAGACGCTACTTGCGATGCGGTCCTATGCGCCATTTCATCATCTTTACGCGGTCTCCATGTATTTCTCAGTTGCGAGCAAATTTTCAGATCGCGTGCCGGCTCCGGACGTTGCGTTGCGGCACGCCAAGGACAAGGGGATTGCACACTGGGTTGTAAAATTTGCAGGCAAGGCGTTGAATATGGCGTTGCAGAACGCTGCCAACGAAATATTGCCCGCAAATCGGGTGTTCAGCCCGAACAACTGGATGAAGGCCAAGAGTAGTCTGGCCGGCATTACCAACGTCATCCAGACACAGCTCACAATGCTGCCGGAAATGGGGGCGAAGGAGCAATGCGAGGCCCTGGTATTGGACGCGGAAGCCTTCGAGTATCGTTGGCAAGCGGATTGATCGTCTGAAAAAGGATAGACGACGATCTGCAAGGGTGGCGACAAGCTAGCTACTCATGGGAACTGTGGCTGTCAGCTTTGGTGTTGCCTGCGGCCGCTCAGTTTGACAACTTCAACCGTTCGAGAAGGGACTGATCGTCCCAGTCAACTCGTTTCCTTCGGGGGCTACGACACCGCCACCTTTCAAACTATCGATAATGGTGTGTTTTCAATATTGACCGCTGCGGCCGGGCAAGGTTCGCCTCAGATAGTGCATAGCCAATCGGGGGGGGCGACTCATCCTTCGAGTGACCAAAACGGCCTGCGGATTCAACCCGTCGATGCAACACACTAGACACGTCGCAGATGTCCGACCCAGACTGATCTTGACAGTTTGCTCGAACCGTGCAGGAGCAGGAGCACTCGCTGGCAGGCCCCTCTCCTAAACAGGCATATCGTCTGTACGACCTATACATCAAGGCAATGGGCTGCGCTCGGCCACGCGCATTCATACGGATCCGTGGCCTATGAGCGCGGCGAGTAGACGCTCACTCTTTGAGCCAGGTCTTTTTGATGCCTTCGAAATCAAGTTTCTTCCATTCCTCTTTCCACAGCTGGTAGTACGGAATGTCGGTGGACGACGGAGCTGGGCTGCAAGGCGCGACCTTGACCAGCGAAGGCATGACTACCGCTTCGCCGATAAGCAAGGCCTCTCCTGCCCCCAAGGTCGGCAACTTCTCGCACAAATTGCCGAGCGTGTCCGGCAGCAGCCGCGAGACGTAGCTTTGGTCACCCGGGTTCGTCAGCCGCATGGCCAGGAAGTTGCTGCACTGCGAGAAGATCGTCTCGGAAATCTCCGATGGCCGTTGGCTTGAAAGCAGGAGCGTGACGCCATACTTCCGCCCCTCCTTCGCGATGCGCTCGATCGAAAACTTCGAGGCCCTGAACCGGGCAAGGTCGCTGTTCGGCACGTACTTGTGCGCCTCCTCGTAGACTAGCAGGAGCGGAGCGTCGGTGTTGATTGGCTCGTTCGCCTTGGTCCTCATCACCTTGTAGTGATAGCCGTATTCGAACAGGATTCGGGAGATCAGCGAGACGGTGATACTGAGCACCTCGAAGGGCACGCCGCTCAGGTCGACTACGGTGACGTTCGACTGCTTGGCTCCATAGCCGATCAGGCTCATCAGCGTGCCTTCAAGAGTCGCCGTATCCGCTGCTGGGCCAAACAAGAACTGAAGCCGATCTTGGGCGACCTTCGACTCGAAGCGAGTGAAGAACTTGTCGAGCGACTTGTCTGCGTAGCTGCCGGCCGTGATGCTCTGAGCCTTTGTCGGATGGAACGCGAGTCGATCCGCGAAATACTTGTCGAGGCGCTGATCCGCGTCCAACTGTAGGCCGTGGGTTGGGTCCGTCTTGCCTTCAGCTAGTAGCGTGTAGGAGCCGTCCGCCACCATGTACCGCGCTTCGTTCTTCGAGTTCACGGTCTCGTTCTTGATGTTGAACAGCGCGTTCAGCACCTGACGGATATCGAACTTCAGCGGACTGTCGTAGAAGACGAACTTTGCCCCGGCGTTATGCCTCTTCTTGTTCTCGGTGACCAGTTGGCGAAACACCGCCGACTGGTTGTAGTTGTCGCGCTCGCCGGTATCCAGGAGCACTTCTTCGAGCTCTTCGCTGTTGAGGAGCCAATACGGAAGAGTTAGGCTGCTCGCATCGAGAAAGTTTGCGTCCGGGAAGGCCGATTTGTACTCGGAATGGATATCGAAGATGACAACGTGAGAGTTATTTAGCGCGTATTCACCATTTTTCGATCCGACAGCCGACTGGATTATTTTTGCGATTGTGTGCGACTTTCCTGCGCCCGTCGAGCCTACAACAGCGATATGTTTGTTGAAAAACCGATCACCATCCACCGGCACCTTGATTTCGGAATTCGACACCAACGAGCTGAATACAAACTTCTTAGCAGGCTCGACCGAATCTTCGAAGATCTTCTTGATGTCGGCATCCGTCGCCGGCGCCACCCCCGTTGGCGGGATAGTGAGCGTGTCACCACCACGGATGAACTTTCCGTCGGCAATGATGCCGAGAGGCAGCGCCTCAATGACGTGGCGGCGCTCCGACTTGTCCGTCACCTCGATACAGAAGTTCTCGATGATTGCTATCAGCGCGCAGTCTTCACTGTCGGTGATCCGCAGGTATGAACCGACCCGGATGCTTTTTCCGTCAGAGAACGCTGCAATATCGCTCACCGAGATCTTCACCTTGTCAGGGAAGACAGCAATAACTTCCGCCTTAATTTCGCTGGAATTACTCATGCTTGCATGACCTCCTGTACAAAATACGAATTGCTACTCTTGATTGTATAGTGAGCTATGCCTTTTGGAAGATATGCATCGTCCAAAGGCGCCGCTTTGAAGAGGTCATAGATTGCAACTACCGACCCAGTAATCACCGAGGCGGTTAGCGCCAATTGATCCAGCGCTGGGATAAATTTGACCCGGTAGAGGTTCTCCTTTGTCGGATCGGCGACAAGCGATGCAGCAGAGAAATCCGCTCCATGGAAGGGGTAGCCATCGCTGAATTTGACCCCTTGTCTCAACAGACTCGCCTTGAGCTCGATCAAATCCGCTGGAGCGACGCCCCGCAACAGCACATATGGACAAAACCTATCTTGCTGTGGGGTTCTCCCGTGCTCTTTGTGCGAGAAGAATTCGCCAAGCTTGGCGAGCATCCCCGCCGCCTTGTGCAACTCATATTCGCCGGTCATGTCAATCACGAAAATCCTCGATGCTTTCGGCATTTTCGGCGTCGACGACTTAAAAAATTTCCGCCGAATCAGTTTCGCATAGTAGTCATTGCCGAACTTCTGTTGCAGCCACGAGCTGAATATTATTTCTTTACGATTGACAGCCTTGAGAAATCCACTTCTGGTGATCTTTCGCTTTGCCTCATCGGCTTCGATGGCCAAGCCCTGAATCACGTTTATAGCGTTCGGATAGTAAAAGATTTCAGCATCTCCGGCACTGCAGTCTTGAATTTCAGAAACGAGAAGCTTGGCGATCTTCCTTTGCTGATCCTCATACGACAGTGCATTCAGATCGATATCCAGCAGCGCTTGAAAATCGGCAAGCTGCTTAGGCGTTATCGAAAGCTCTTCGTGTACCTTGTGCTCGATTTTTTCGCGCGCGTAGGTCAGAAAGTTTTCTTTTAAAAAGGCAGCAGTGAGAGGAAGAATGAGTTTATGTTGACCGCCCTTGTAGTGCCCGAAAAGTCGGTATTTGAAGGTTTGATTGCTCGGGCATCCAGCCTTATGGAAGTGCCTTAGCATGTGAATCACCGCATCTTTGATCACGGAGTGGTTATATTCGGTTCCCTCGTAATACTTGCACTGGACGAATGCGCTCTTGTCCCCGTCATCAAGGTCAATATCCTCGATACCTTCAACCGTCACACTCGCCTGCTTAGACCCTTCGAGCAGGCGCACGATCGTCTGGTCGAACTGGTAAAAGTAACCTTTAATGGTCGCAGTTGCAGCGCGGTCTGTCATAGTTCCTCTTCAGTGAATTGGCGCACGAAAACTGACTACGGCATCAGGTGGCCGGCGACCTGAATGCCATCCGCCACAGGTGACTACCAGCCGCTGCCAACGAGCAAATACCTACACAAGGCTACGCGCCGCGACACCGAGGTCCTGCCAGGCTTGCGGGTGGCAGCTGAAAATCAGTATCTGGTGGCGGGCCGCTGCGTCGTAGAGCACGCGCTTCATCTGGCCAAGACGCTCTTGGTCGGTGTTCACCAGTGCGTCGTCGAGGATGAGCAGGGTCGGCTTCCCCGCGGCCTGGAGCAGGTCAGCGTACGCGAGGCGCGCCACGACGCCCATTTGCTCCCGAGCCCCCACGCTCAGCTCTTCGAACTCGCCGCCTTCGGCACCATTGGTCCCCACCCGCGTGATACGCCCCGGCGACAGGTCCTCGCCCACCTCGATGTGCGCCCCCGGAAACAGGATCTGCAAGTAGTGGTTGAGGTGCTTTTGAAGCGGGGTGCGCAGGCGACGAGCAAGAGCCGAGCGCTTCTCGCTGAGCAATTTCAACAGATGGTCCAGCGCCTTGGCCCGGCGGTCGAGCTCAGTGCACCGTCGATCCATCTGCTCGAGTTCCCGTTGCTTTTCGGCGGCAGCTTCCTCCTGCCCCATAGCCCCCTTCGCCTCAAGGTCCGCCTCGAGTCGAGTGACGTCGTTGGCACGCTGGGCGTGAGCAGCTTCAAGCTGCTTTGCGCTCCGGTCGAGCCTCTCGACATCTTGCTGGAGCACCGGCAGGTTGACTGTTTGCAGTTGCCCGGCGAGCTCGGAGGCCTTGCTTTGAGCCGCCGCCTGGTGCGCCAATGCGTCAGTCAGTGCCTGACTCGCTTCCGTCTTTTTCTCCGCCCGGAGCGGGTCGTTCAGCGTCGCCTTGACGGCCGAGAGTTCATCCTCCGCCGCCTTGACCTTTACGCTCGCATCGCTGGCGGCCAGCTTCGCCTCGTTCAGCCGTATGGAAGCAGCATCAAGTGCAGCACGCGCGGCCGCCTCCTCCGACTCAGCTTGCGACACCGTGAGCGCCGAAACCTCGGCTCCTGCGGGTACTGCCATTGCCTCAAGCGACTGTCTGGCTTCGGCAAGCTTCGTGGTTTGCGCGGCCACTTCCGTGGTCAGTGCGGCAAGGCCCTTTGGTGCAAGTGCGGCCAAGACCGTCTCCGAGGCCGTGGCCTCAGTCGTGCGCTGCCCATGGAGCCGCACACGCTCCTCAGCGGCGGCTGGGCTCTCAACGCCCAGCATTTGCAAAATCGACGCCAGCTCATTGCACCGACGGTCACGGTCACGAGCAAGGCTTTCGAGATCCGCGCCGCCCGGCAGGACGGTGATGCGGCCCACACCCTCGATTTCTATATCAGTGCAGGCGACGACGGTCTGGCGTTTGGAGCCCGTCACCTCCGTCTCGGCCATCCGAACCTTGGCACTGGGCAGCAGGTCGAACTCCAAAGTCGTGGCGACGGTATCCAACCTGGCTTGCGCGGTGCGAAGCGCTTCCGAGCATTCGCGCAGCCGCCTAAGCTCACCGGCAGGCATAGCGAGCGCCTGAGCTTCGGCCTGCAGCCGAGTGAGCTTGCCCTGTTCGATTTGAGCCTTGCTTTGGCTTTGCTCGAGCGTGGCGACCTGCGCGGAGAGGTCTTCAACGGCCTTTGCCTGCGCTACGCGAGCGGCTGCCTGACGCGCCGCGTGCAGACTTTCCCGTGCCCTGGCGTCGGCTTGCACCGCAGCCGACTGGCGCGGCTCCCACGCTTGCAGCTGACTTTGGGCCTGATTCAGGCCCTCTTGAGCGGCTTGCAGGTTCTTCAGACGAAGCCCAAAGGCCTCCTCATCCCGCTCCATGGTTTGGAGCTGACTGCGTAACGCGTTCACCTGCGCCGAGGCATGCTTCAGCACCGAATCCTGGGCGGCCTTCTTTTCCGACAACCCCTTGGCTTCGTCCAGTCGAGTCAGGGCGAGAGCTAGCTGCTCACGCAGTGCCAGCCAAGGACGTGCGGCATCGTCGCGGTCGTGCTCACGGCGCAAGCTCGACAGGCGATCAACGCTGGACCGGTACGCGTCGATGTCGCCCCGAAGAACTTCAAGTTCGGTTCCGAGTGCCGACCGACGGTTGAGAGCCTCCAAGAAGATGCCGCGCGCAGCGCCGGTGGACGGCGTAAGCAGGTCGTTGCGCTCAGCCTCCACCGCCTTCAGGATGGCATCGCCACTGCTGGCAGCCAGGTCACCGAGCGACTCACCCAGGGCGTTTCGCAGATGGTCACCGGCGAAGCGCACGGCGTCCGAGATTTCGTACGAAGTGCCTTGCTTGATCCACAAGAGCCCTGGAATGCCCATGTGCTCCGGCGCACTGGCGCCCTTACCAGCAAAGCGAAACCCCAAGAGTCCGCCCAGATGGTCTTCCGCGGCTGTGCTGTCCATTGACTTACCATCGATGGTCAGCTCGCAGCGCTTCTTGCCCAAGAACGCCTTGATGAGTCGGGCCGGCTTGCCGTTGAGGTCGAACTCGATTTCGACGGTGGGCGTCGCCGAGCTATCGCTCCAAGGCCGAAGCGAATCCACCGAGTTCGAGCGATGACGCTCGAAGAATGCGGCGCGAATCGCCTCGGCCACGGTGGACTTGCCCGACTCGTTGGGGGCGACGAACAGGTTGAGGCCACCAGTCAGATCGTTGAGCTCCAGCGGAGCGCAAAAACGCTTGAAGTTCTCGATTCGAAGGCGTTTGAGCTTCATGCGCCAGCTCCCGAGCGACGCCCTTGAGCGTCGAGGATGCGAGCCAGCGCAAGAAGCGCGTCCCGTGCGATTTCGGGCTCAGTGCCGCTCTGCTCTGTGCGCAATTCCTTCAGCACCTCGCCTACGAAGCCGTCAGCGTGCAGCGATTGGATGTCCTCTTCGGTGGGTTCCAAGCGCAACTCAGCGCCGTCCCACACCACGGCCCGCGCCTTGGCTCGCGCGGCATCAAGTGCCGCACTGAGCTTGCGGTGTCCCGCCAAATTGCAGGTGCCAAAGGCTCGTACCTGCAGGACGTCGTCGCCACCCATCGCGTTCAGGATGTCCACAACTCCGTCCACGTCGGAGGCAACAGCCAGCTGTGTCTCTAGCTGCCGCCAGTTAAACTTCCCCGTTCGCACGGGCTCGACAACGGGGATGGCACCCTCCGACGCGATGGAGATCAAAAGCGCCTGGCCTGAATCGTTGGCCTTGAACCGGTCCGTCTCCGGCGTGCCGGCATACCAAGTCCTGTCGTCGACGCGCTTCGTCCCGTGCCAGTCACCCAGCGCAAGGTAAGCCAGCCCAGCATCCTGCGCTCTACCAGCGGCAATCGGATTCGCAGAGTCGATATCCTCAGGAAGGATCCCTTGCACACACCCATGCGCGAGACCGATCCGAGGCAACCCGTCACTACCAGGCACCGTGCCGAACCATTCGGTGAGATCGCTATGCGTGTGGCGCTGAGTAAGCGGGGCCGGCAGCAAGGTGAACTTGCCCGCCACGACAACGGGCTTGGGCTCCAAGCAGCAGATGACGTTGCTGGAAATGGCGCCTATACGACGCGCTCGAGTCCAGACCGACTCGGTCAGCGCGGCGTCGTGATTGCCAGGCATCAGCACCCACGCGCCAGTGAAGCCTTGCATCGCATTGAACAGTCGCCGGATGGTCTTGTCGGCGACGGTCTGAGCGTCAAAGACGTCGCCCGCCACGAGGACGGCATCGACGCCGCGCTCAGCGGCTATCGCAGCCAGGCGCTCTACGGCGGCGAACCGGGCCTCGAACAGAGCCGAAGCATCGTCAAGCTCGAACCGCGAAAACACCCGACCGATCTGCCAATCCGCCGTATGGAGCAATGAAATCAAGATGTTCCTCCCATGACTTTTCGTTATGCGGGCACTGGCTTGGTGACAGCGGCTTAGCGCTCAAGCTGCTTGTTTCCTACTTTAACACTTGAAAGCAAAGTGAGATGGCGCCAGTCGAGCTGCGTTACTGAAAACCGTCCCTTCGTGCTCCCTTTATATTGGTGCGTCAGCTCCTGCATTGCAAAGCGGTCATCAATCTGCGTATGTCGAAGGACCGCAACGGGTTGTCCTCGGCCGTCGCCTGCCGCATGGAAGCGCCCGCGTAAGGCTCTTGGTGGCGAATCTCGGCGGTGGGTTCGGCGAATTGTTACTCGCATCGGTACCTGGATACTTGTCCACCGGCTCGCTGTACTGCCTCTGAAGCTTGCTGGATCTGAACTGGATTGTGGCTGAGCATTGCTCGCTCAGAGTTGGTAACCGCAGCTTGGTAGGACTGACGCAGCGACGGGCAGACGATGCTCGAGGTGAGCCTCGCCTGCCCCTTCGGATCAAAGAAGGAAGACGGTTCGGCGCGATACTCCAAGTTTTGTTGGCCGATGGACTTCCTCACCACCTCAGTCTTTGAGTCGTTCTGGCATGGGGCATCCTGCAACGTGACATGCCCCGCAACGCTCCGGCATTGATAGATTGTCTGGCCCGAGGCATTCGTGGCCATGACGAATATCGCGATTGTCAGATATCTCTGCATGCTGCAACTTCAGGCTACAGGTGCCCGTTCGGCCCGCAGCTTTCGTTTTTTTTCTGGTCCTGACGGGGCCACTCCTTCAGTCGGCTGTGGCGACATAATACTGATGTAGTCGCTGAGGATGGTCCCCAGATCGACGTCCTTGGAGGTATAGCGCTTGATCGGGATACCAGCCGATGCAAGAACGGCATTCTTTTGCTTGTCACGCTTTTGTGCTTTAGCGCTACCGTGCGAGGCGCCATCAAGCTCGATGACATAGAGCGGTTGCATCGTCGTGCGCTCACAGATGAGGTAGTCGACATACTTCTGAGCGAACAGATTCCTGGCGGCCTGTGAATTTCCCTTTTGCTGTACAAATGCGGACATTGCGACCTGGGGAAAAACGTGCGTATCTTTAAGCGCGGCCGTCAGCCGTTCGTAGAGCTGTATCTCATCTTGGCGCAGGAAGGGAGATCTGCGGGCAAAACGAAAATCCTTGGAGGAACTCCCGCCTGCATCGGCTGACTTTAGTAGCGATAGGACAACGATGACAACGGTGAAAAGGAACACCAACCCAAGCATCGCGTTCACTTGACCCTCCTGCGCCTATTGTTGTATCGCGCGATACTAAGCGCTGACGCGGGCTAGCAGCACCCCTCTATAGAGGGGTCGGGATGCGCAGAAACCGGCGCTCGCCCATTCGCGGGCCGAAACCGACCAGTCGGCGACGATCGCCACCTCAGAAACTGCGTCCGTCGGGCGGCCGCTTGACTCGATAACCAGTCACTAGGGCGAATTTGCCTGACGTCGGCTGTCGGCCGAAGAAGTCGTTGGAATTTCCGCGAACTCGTGGATACTGAAGCCCCCCCCCCAACGCATTTCCTTATACAGAAGTCATGACTCTTCCCGCAGTGCTTGAATGGTGAGCGCGGCGTCCATTGTTCGCTGCATGCCGATCCAGATCGTCTTAGCGCCGGGCTCGCCATCGCTCTTCCGCCCAAGGAACCCACCTAGCAGGCCGCTGAAATACCTCCGACCGAAGTCAGCGCTTCGAGTGGCTGAAGCGTTGATCTGAGAACTCCACACCCTACGACTTTTCATGCGCGGCGCCGACACCTTCACCGAAAGCCTGTTCACCATGCGGCGGCTCGAGGATTTTGTACCGAAGTCTCACCCGCTGCGCTCGATCCG
>NZ_BAAILO010000166.1:0-2005 GCF_054589115.1 Cupriavidus sp. 8B
GGCGAGAACTGGGTGCAAGCGCTTGAGCGCCTGCTGGCGCAGCGTGACCTGTACGCAGAACTGGACTTCGAGCGTCGGAACATTGCGCTGCGGGCGACGGCGCCGAAGTCTCTGGCCGTCGCCGGTACGGGTGTGGCGTCTCCTGCCGGGTTGGCGCCGCTCAATGCTGCCCCACAGATGATGGCAGCCTCGACGATTGCGGCCACGGCGGCAGATGGCGCTGGCGGCCCAGCCGAAGGAGACGGCTCCGCCCTGGGCGATGCGTTCGACGCGCAAGCCATCCGTGACACCAAGGCCGGCCGGATCGAGATCCGCTTCGAGAAGAAGCCGACTGATCTGGTTGTGCGACGTGAGGGCGGCGAGGAACTGGATACGACCTGGAGCGAGGACGAACGGGTGCTGTCGTTCCGTACCGCGGATCGATTCACGGTCAGCGGTGGCGGCAAGTCAGTTGAGGTCGCCCGCGTGCCGGGGATCGCCTATCTCTTCCCCCACGACAACCCGGCTGGGCTGGAGCGCGTCTTCGAGAAGGATGGTGCTACCTACCTGAGCTTCCGCCAGTCGTTGGTGCAGGTCTCCGTCTTCGACGAGAGCAACCGGTCCAATGGGGAGCACAAGGACCGGTATTACAAATACAACGGGATTAGCGCTCGCCTGACGGTGATGGCGGACGGTAAGGCGGTCACGGTGAGCAGGCAGCCGGAGGTTCGGTTCTATGAACGGGCGGCGGCGCTATGAGTTTCCAGCCACGGCGGTACATACCGCTTCTAGCTATCGGGCTTGCCCTGGGGGCGACGGGTTCCGTCATGGCGGACTGCCTGGACGATGCCGCCGTCTTCCATCAGGTGAGCCCAGTGTTGCTGCGTGGCATTGCGCAACACGAGTCGGGAATGCGCGCGTATGCGATCAATCGCAACTCGAACGGCAGTGAAGACATTGGCCTGATGCAGATCAACACGGTGCACCTGCCCAGGCTTGCCAAGTACGGCATTACGCGGCAGTCGCTGTTCAATCCTTGCGTCAGTGCCTACATTGGTGCGTGGATTCTGCGCGAGAACATGGAGCGATACGGGCCAACCTGGGACGCGGTGGGCGCGTACAACGCGGCCTCACCGGATAAGCGCCTCAGGTACGTCAACCGCATCTACAGCACGCTGCAGCGCGGCGTTCCGGCCAACCAAGCAATTAGATAACCGAAGGTAACAAGTCATGCTTCACATTCATCAGATGCGCCGGTTGAGCCGGACTGTCCTTGCCATGAGCGCGCTGTGCGCGTGTGTTGCGGCCCACGCGGCGGTACCGACCGCGTCGCCCTTCGGTATCGAGTCAACCGGCAACTTCGAGCCAGCGGCGCCGCTCAAGGGCGATGGCTGGCAGCGTCTCGCCGCAAGCAAGAAGGGCAGGTCTCTCGCAGCAGTGGAGCCGGCAAGGTCGGCGACTAGCGACATAGCGCCCGCCTCTGTGCCTCCGGCGCCGGCCGCATCGCAGCTCGCAGCAGTGCCGGCAGGCATCGCACCGGTCGTCGGGAGCGCGCCTGCTGCGCCTGCAGCCTGGACGGTGTCACCGGCTGACGGGACCTTTCGCCAGTTGATCGAGGCATGGGCGCCGCGGGCGGGATGGACGGTCGCGCCTTGGGAATTGGAGAAGGACGTGCCAATCGTTGGCAATGATGCGATCCCGGGCGATTTCAAAACAGCCGTGCGGCGCGTCCTGTCTTCGACCGAGATGACCGACTACATCATCAAGCCCTGCTTCTACTCGAACAACGTGGTGCGCGTGGTGAAGCTGACCACCAAGTGCGACCTGACCCAGTGACTCTTATGATGCAAATGAACCGATTCCTTCGACCCGCCGCTGGCGCCTTGCTCGTATGCTCAACGCTGGCCGGCTGCGTTTCGCCGCGTCTTCTTGAAGACACCAGACACGCCGTCGACGATAGTCGCGCGCAAGGTGACGCGATGACCGGCGCGCTCTATGCCCGGATGCGCCGCGACCGCGCGGCTGT
>NZ_BAAILO010000167.1:0-18458 GCF_054589115.1 Cupriavidus sp. 8B
ACGCGCAGCTTCCGGATTGTGAAAAATAGGCGGCACATCAACCATAGAGCGGGAAGTCTTGCCGCTTGTGCGGTTAGTACTTCAGCAGCCTGTTAGCAGCGCGCCTATGCGGGTGGCTGGCCGTGGCGGCGCTGCCACCACTCCTGGACCAGCCATAGCCCCAGGCCGGCCAGCGCGCCGGCCGCGTGCGAGATACGCACGACCCCGAACCCCCACTGCGCATCGAATACCACCGGCGCGAGCCACGACTGCTCAAGCCAGGTCTTGACCAGCACCCCAAGGCAGAGCGCCACGCCGAGCACGCGCGACACGCCGCTGCCATAGAGCAGGCGCAGCCCGCCCCACAAGGCCAACCCGTGCAATGCGCCGGACAACCCGCCGTACCAACCCACCGACGGCATCCGGCATAGCGCCAGTTGCACCGTTACGCCGCAGGCGAGCAGGACCGCCAGCATCGCGCCGGCGCGCGCCTCGCGGCCAATCAGCAGGAACAGGCCCGCGGCGGCCAGCAGGTCCGCTAGCCAGTGCTGCCAGCCAAGGTGGACCCACATGGCCGTCAGCAGGCGCCACCATTGGCCCGCCGCGCCGTGACCCATGACCGCATCGCGCAGATAGAGCCCGTGCGCGTGCAGCCAGGGGACGAAGGTAAATGCGGCACCCAGGGCGGCCGTTAGCGCCAGTACGGCCAGCACGCCCAGCCATCCCGGCCAGCGCGCCGCGCCGGCCGCCTGCGGATTCATCTGGCGCCGGTGGCAACCGGCTCGCCGAACACCGCTTGCCAGAGGGTGCGCACGTGTTCCGCCTCTTGCGCCACCACGGCCGGCGCGACGCGCGCATGAGCCTGCCCGTCCAGGCGCAACTGGTGCTGGCGGGCGCGGAATGCGCGATACGCGTCGCCCACCTCGCGCGCCAGCGTGGCATCGATCAGGCCGATCTCGCCAGCGGTGCGCAGCAGCGCGATATTGCCGGCATTGCGCGTGAGCGCAGGATGATCGTGGCTGTGCAACAGCACGAGGTATTGCACCGTGAACTCGATGTCGACCATGCCGCCGCGATCATGCTTGAGGTCGAACAAACCGCTTGGGTTGGGATGCCCCTCGGCCACCTTGTGGCGCATGGCGACGATCTCGCCGCGCAGCGTGGCGGCGTCGCGCGGCTGGCGCAGGATCTCGTCGCGCAGGCTTTCGAAGTGCGCGCCGATCTCTGGGTCGCCCGCGCAAAAACGCGCGCGCGTGAGCGCCTGGTGCTCCCACACCCACGCAGTGTTGTCGCCCTCGCGCTGCTGGTAGCGGCGAAAGCCCTCGAAGCTGGTCACCAGCAGCCCGGCCTCGCCGTTGGGCCGCAAGCGCGTATCGACGTCGAACAGGGTGCCGGCAGCGGTATGGCTGGTCAGCCAGGTGATCAGGCGGCGCGCGTAGGCGGCGTAGACGTCGGGCGCGCGCTCGTGCTCGTCCTCGTAGAGGAAGATGATGTCGAGGTCAGAGGCATAGCCCAGCTCCTTGCCGCCCAGCTTGCCGTAGGCAATCACGGCAAAGCGCGGCTGCTCGGCGTGCCGGGTGGCCAGCTGGCGCCAGACTGCCTGCAGGGTCACGTCGAGCATGGCATCGGCCAGGTCCGACAGCCGGTCGGCGATCTGCTCCACGGTCACCATGCCCTGCAGGTCCTGCAGCAGGATGCGGAAGGTCTCGGCATGATGTTCGCGGCGCAGGATGTCCATCTGGGCTTCGATCTGTCCGTCGGCCGCGTCGAGACGCGCGGCCAGGCGGCTGCGAAAGTCGTTCCAGTCGGGCGCGCGCGCCAGGGCATCGCTGTCGAGCAGTTCGTCGAGCAGTTGCGGGTGGCGGGTCAGATAGGCGGCGGCCCAGCTCGATGCGTGCAGCGTGTCGGCCACGCGCGCCATCGCCTGCGGGTATTCGGAAAGCAGGGACAGGTAGGACGCACGGCGGCTGATGGCATCCAGGAAATCGACAAAGCGGGCGATGGTGCGGTCGGCATCGTCCTGGCGCGAGGCCAGGTCAAGCGCGCGGTTGACCAGCAAGTCGAAGCGCACTCGGCTGGGCTCGGACAACGCGCGGTAGCGCAGCGAGGCGCCGATGGCGCGCAAGCGGTCGAGCAGCCCGGTGCAATCGCTGAAGCCGGCTGCGGCCAGGCGCTCGCACGGCGGTTCATCCTGTTCTTCCTGGATCAACGCGGGCCACAACGCCTCGCACTGCGCATGCGCTTCATCGGGGTCCGAGAACGTAGCCTCGAACTGTTGCGCCACCGGATCCTGCAGCGATGCCAGCCGCTCGAGCAAGGCCGGCCAGTCGGCGCAGCCCATCATCTTCGCCACCGCCAGTTGCTCCTCTTCCGAGGTGGGCAGGTGGTGCGTCTGGGCGTCGTCGCGATACTGCAGCCGATGCTCGAGCTGGCGCAGGAAGCGGTAGGCGTTGGCCAGTTGCTCGGCCTGGCCCGCGGGCAGCAGCCCATGCTCCACCGCCACCGTCAGCACTTCCAGGGTGGGCCGGATGCGCAGCGCCGGGTCCTGGCCGCCACGGATCAGCTGGAAGACCTGGGCCATGAACTCGATCTCGCGGATGCCGCCGCGCCCGAGCTTGATATTGAAGGCACGCTGGTTGACGCGCTGGCCGCTGCCCGGCGCCGCCAGCCCGCCGCTGCGCTTGGCCGCCTCGGCGCGGATCTGCGCATGCAGCGAGCGGATCGCCGCAATCACGCCGTAGTCGAGGTAGCGGCGGAAGACGAAGGGCGTGGTCAGGCTGGCCAGTTGCGCGGCGGTACGCTGCGCATGCGGGGTATCCAGCGCCGACACCACCCTGCCCTTGATCCAGGCGTAGCGCTCCCACTCGCGCCCCTGCACCATCAGGTACTGCTCCAGCATGCCGAGGCTGCAGGCCAGCGGTCCGGCGTCGCCATTGGGACGCAGGCGCATGTCGACGCGGAACACGTAGCCATCTCCGGTCACGTCGGCCAGCAGGTTGATCAGGCGCCGTCCCAGGCGGATGAAATATTCGTGATTGGACAGGCTGCGTTGCCCGCCACGGGTGTCGCCGTCTTCGTCGTACAGGAAGATCAGGTCGATATCGGACGACACATTGAGCTCGCGGCCACCCAGCTTGCCCATGCCAACCACCACCAGCTCCTGCACCTCCCCGCTGCTCTCCCCGACCGGGCGGCCATAGGTCGGGGCGAGGTCCGCCTCCAGCATGGCCAGGCCGTACTGGATGCCCAGCTCGGCCAGGTCCGTCATCGCGCCGGTGACTTCGCCCAGCGTCGACAGGCCGCGCAGATCGCGCTCGATCACCACGCACATCACTTCCGCGCGCAAGCGGCGCAGCGCGCGCTTGATGGCATCCTCTAGATCGGACGACGGCTCGTGCAGGGCCTTGAGCCGCGCTTCCATCCAGGCGCGCGTGAGCGGCTGCTCGCGTGCGAGCGCGACGATTTCGGCCAGCTCGGGACGCGCCTGCGCCATGCGGCGGGTGTAATGGGAATAGGCGGGCGAGTACAATGCCATGCCGGCGCATTCGACCGGCACGAGTTCCGCGGCGGCCACCACTGCGAACGGGCCCGTGGCCATGTCGGCCACAGCCTGCCTGGCAGCGCTGGAAGTGTTGCCGGGCGCATGTTCGCCGGCAGGACCATCCGCGGCTGCGGCACGGTTTGCGCCATCGGTTGCGGCGGTATCGGGCGCGGCCGCGGAACTCGTCGGATCAGTGGAAGTCATTCCTGTTACTTGGTAGCGCGTGAGCCGGCCCTGGGCCGGCGCGCGCGTTATGCACGGCCGGTCAGGCACCGTATTGGAGAGCGCCTAGTATTGTCGGATAATCTGCGCATGTCCAGCCACGCCACCCCACCTGCCGATCCCTCCGCCGCCACCGCCGGCGGCACGCCGGCACTTGATGGGGCCGCCGGTGCAGGCTCAACCCCGTTGCCGCAAAGCGGCCGGCGCGCGCTCGCGTTTGCGCGCGCGGTCGGCCGGGCTCTGCTCGCTGGCTTGCGCCATCCCGTCTGGCGCGGCCTGGGACGCGTGCTGGTGCGCCTGGCCCTGGCGCTGGTGCTGCTGGCGCTGCTCGCCGGGCTCCTGATCCGCTTTGTGCTCTGGCCACAGGCCTCGGCCGCCCGCACCTGGCTGGAGCAGCGCGGCTCGGTGGCGCTCGCGGCCCAACTGAGCATCGGCCAGCTCGATACCTACTGGGATGGCTGGCATCCGGCTTTCCATGCCCGCGACGTCAAGGCCATCGATGCCGAGCAGCGCGTGCTGCTGGCCGCGGGCGAGCTCGATGGCAAGCTGTCATGGCGCTCGCTGTTCAGCATGGACGTGCTGTTCCAGAAGATCTCCGCCAGCCGGACCGACCTGCTGATCCGCCGCTCCGCCGACGGCAAGCTCAAGGTGGCCGGCATGGCCGTGGACACCACCGGCGCCCAGCCGCAGGACAACCGCCTGTTCGACTGGCTGCTGGCCCAGGGCAAGGTCGAGCTCACCGACGGCAAGCTGCGCTGGCTCGACGACAAGAACAAGCTGCCGCAACTGGACGTCGGCAATATCCAGCTCAGCGTGCAGCGCCACGGCTCGCGCCACACGTTCAAGCTCGAAGCGCAATCGGCCACGCTCGCGCCGCGCCCACTCGTGGTGCAGGCGGACTTCCGCCATGAATACCTGCATCGCACCGGCGACTGGCACAACTGGTACGGGCAGGCCAGCTGGGACCTTGGCCGGCTTGAGCTCCCGGTGCTGCAGCGCTATCTCGCGATCTTCGACCGGGTCACGCGCGGCACCTTCAGCACCGACGGCACCATCGAGTTTCGCGGCGGCCAGATCACCCGCAGCCAGGCGCGGCTGCGCGCCAGCAGCGTGGACCTGAAGCTCTCCGGAGCGCCCGAAGCGCTCAAGCTCGCCAGTGCCCAGGCCTTTATCCTGCACCGCGCGGGGCGCGACCGCGACAACATCCTCACCATCGACACCCTGCTGTGGCAGCCCGAGCCGGCGGAAGGGCCGGCAGTGCCGCCGGCACGGCAAGCGCAGGCGGCCTCCGCAGCCGCGGCCGCCCCCGGCGCCGCCAGCGCGGCCGCCGGCCTGGCCAGCGGCGAAGGCGTCTGGCGCGAAGGCATGCGCAAGGTAGTGGTCGGCTGGGCCACCGACAACAAGGGCGCGTTGCGCAAATTCACGCTCAAGGCGCCCACCTTCGACCTGAACACCGTGCGCGCGCTGGCCACCTCGCTGCCGCTCGACACCGCCTTGTCGCGCCAGCTGCGCGCGCTGCAGCCCTCGGGCCATGTCGACAACCTGGACGTGAACTGGACCCGGGATCGCCAGGGCATGCTGAGCCGCCGCGATGGCCAGCGCCACTTCAACGTGCAGGGCACGCTGCGCAGCGTCTCGGTGCTTGGCCAGCCCGCCAACCCGCCTGTCGGTGCGAATGGCAAGCCCCACCTGGGCGTGCCGGGCTTTTCGCGGATCTCCGGCAGCTTCAGTTTCGACGAACGCCAGGGCAGCGCCCGCTTTGAAGGCAACAATGCCGCGCTGATGCTGCCGGGCATGTTCGAGGATCCGCGCCTCTCGTTCGACCAGATCAACGGCGAAGTGCGCTGGACCAACGACAATGGCAAGCTGGCAGTGCGCACCGACGGCGTGCAGTTCGCCAACGCGGATACCGCCGGCAGCGTACGCGGCACCTGGCATGCCGGCGGCGACGGGCACGGCGGCATTGCCGACCTGACCGGTGAGCTGACCCGCGCCCAGGTCAGCCGCGTGCCGCGCTACCTGCCCATGGGCATACCCGCCTCCACGCGCCAATACCTGGCCGGCGCCCTGGTCGGCGGTGAAGCCAGCGACGTCAAGTTCCTGCTCAAGGGCGACCTGGAGCACTTCCCCTTCCACAGCCCGTTCGAGCGTGCCGGCGACTTCCGGGTCGAGGTGCCGATCCAGCATGTCAGCTACCAGATCGCGCCCCATGTGAGCGCGCCGGCGGGCAGCGCCGCAAGCGCCAGCAATGACGGCAAGGCCTGGCCGAACTTCACCGACGTCAGCGGCCACTTGCTGTTCGAGCGCGGCGGGCTGTCGTTCGTCGCGCAGCGCGCTGGCGTGCAAGGCGCCGCTGGCGTCACGCTGCAGGACGTCAATGGCCGCATCGCCGACCTCGGCGAGCACGGCCGCCTGGTGCTGGAAGGTAGCGCCAGCGGGGCGATGACGGCCTTCCTGCGCTTCGTCGCCGCCAGCCCGGTGCGCGACTGGACCGGCCAGGTGCTGACGGATATGCGCGCCCAAGGCAACGGCGAGCTGCGGCTCAAGCTCGACCTGCCCCTCACCGAGGCGCATGCCACCAAGGTCGACGGCCAGTTCCGGCTGCCCGGCAACGATGTGGTGCTGATCCCGCAATTGCCCGTGCTGGCCGGCACCACCGGCGTGGTCGCTTTCAACGAGCACGGCTTCCAGCTCAACGACCTGCGCGCCCGCTTCCTGGGCGGCGAGATTCGCGCCGGCGGCGGCAGCCAGCCCGACGGCACGGTCAGGGTCACTGCCGGTGGCAATCTCACCGCCCAGGGCATCCGCGAGGCGTTTGGCGGCTCGCCCGCCGCCGGGCTGATACAGAAACTGGAAGGCAGCACCGCCTACAGCGCCGTGATCGGCGTGCGCGACCACCAGCCGCAGATCACGGTGGCATCGGAGCTGGCCGGGCTGGCGGTGAACCTGCCCGCACCGATGGCCAAGAGCGCGGCGCAGGCCGTGCCATTGCGCTTTGAACTGCGCCCAGGCGCCGCCCGCGCCGGCAGCGAGGAAATGCTGGTGCAGTATGGCAACGTGCTCAATGCGCGCTATCTGCTACGCCGCAACGGCGACGGCATGGAAGTGCTGGCCGGCGGGATCGGCATCGAGCAGCCGGCGCCGCAACCCGCCAGCGGCGTCACCGCAGCGATCACGGCCAGCCGCATCGACCTGGACGCCTGGCGCGCCCTGTTCGCGGACGCCGGGGGCGCCAGTGCCGGCTCGGCGGCGCCAGCGGTAGACTACCTGCCCGAGCGCATTTCCGCGCGCACGCACACGCTGCACGCCTTTGGCCGCGAGCTCGACGATGTCGTGCTCGAGGCCACCCGCGAAAGCGCTGGCTGGGGCGTGCAGATCGAGTCCCGCCAGGTGGCGGGCAACATGCGCTGGCGCAGCGATGCAACCACACCGGCGGGCGCGCTCACGCTGCGCCTGTCACACCTGAACATCCCCGACACGGGCGACGCCGCCAATGCGGCCGATCCGCTCGACGGCAATACCGGCGACCTGCCCGCGCTGGACCTGGTTGCCGATCGGTTCGAGCTGCACGGCCGCGACTTCGGCAAGCTGGAGGTCAAGGCCCGCGCCAGCGAAAGCGGCGGCGAGCCCGTGTGGACGCTGGACCGCCTGGTCATCGAGCAGCCCGGCGCCACCTTTACGGGCAGCGGCAGCTGGCGCTTGCCGCGCCGCGTACGCGACGGCGCTGCCGCCGAGCGCCGCACGCTGCTCGACTTCAAGCTCGACGTGCGCAATGGCGGCCAGGTGCTCGAACGCATGGGCCTGCCGCACATGCTGGCCGACGGGCGCGGCACCTTCGAGGGCAGGATCGCATGGCGCGGCTCGCCGCTGTCGATCGACTACCCCACCTTGTCGGGCCGGATGAAGCTCCAGCTGGAGAATGGCCAGATCCTCAGCGTGGACCCCGGCGCAGCCAAGCTGCTGGGCGTGCTCAGCCTGCAAAGCCTGATGCGGCTGGCCACCTTCGACTTCCGCGGCGTGGCGGGCCAGGGCATGGTGTTCGACGAAATCACCGGCACCGGCACGATCGAAAATGGCGTGGCCAGCACCAAGGATTTCGCGCTCAAGGGCGGGCAACTGCGCGCCTCGATGACCGGCAGCGCGAACATCCCGCGCGAAACGCAGGACCTGGATGTGACGGTCGTGCCGCGCATCAACGCCACATCCGCGTCGGTCGCCGCAGCGTTCATCAATCCCGCGCTGGGCATCGGCACGCTGGCGGCCCAGCTGATATTTGCCGACGAATTCTCCAAGGCCTTCAGCCGCCGCTTCCATATCAGCGGTGGCTGGGCGAACCCGCAGGTCACCAAAGTGGGGGAGAATAAGACCGACTCGCCCCCCGTGCGGGATTCGTCGTCCAATCGTGTCTACCCGGCGCCATAACCGTAGCGACTGGCCCTGCCCGGCGAAGCCCGCCGCGCAGCCGCCGCAAGCCAAGGAAACCGCTTCATGACCGCAAACGCCTCCGCCCCAGCCCCCAGCACGGCCCCCTTTCGCGTGGCTGCCATCCAGACCGTCAGCGGGGTCTCGCCCGAGGCCAACCTGGCCCGCGCCGACGCGCTGATCGCGCAGGCCGCCAAGGGCGGCGCCGAGCTGGTGTTGCTGCCGGAGTACTTCTGCATGATGGGCCTGCGCGAAGGCGACAAGGTGGCCATCCGCGAGCGCGACGGCGACGGGCCGATCCAGTCATTCCTGGCCGATGCGGCGCGCCGGCACCGAATCTGGCTGGTCGGCGGCACCCTGCCCTTGTGGTGCGAGGACGAGGACCGCGTCTACAACACCTCGCTCGCCTTCGACCCGCGCGGCGAACGCGCGGCACGCTACGACAAGATCCACCTGTTCGGCTTCACGCGCGGCAGCGAAAGCTACGACGAATCGCGTACCATCCTGGCCGGCCAGACCCCGGTCAGCTTCGATGCGCCCTGTGGACGGGTCGCCATGTCGGTCTGCTATGACCTGCGCTTTCCGGAGCTCTACCGCCAGCTCGCGGCGGGCGGCGGCACCAGCTTGATTTTGATGCCGGCCGCCTTCACCTACACCACCGGCCAGGCGCACTGGGAGATCCTGCTGCGCGCCCGCGCCATCGAAAACCAGTGCTATGTGCTGGCCGCCGCACAGGGCGGAAAGCACGAGAACGGAAGGCGCACCTGGGGCCACTCGATGCTGATCGATCCCTGGGGCGAGGTGATGGCGGTGCTGCCGGAAGGCGAAGGCGTGGTGAGCGGGTTGATCGATCCCGCCCGGCTGGACGAGGTGCGGCAGAACCTGCCTGCGCTGCGCCATCGGGTGCTGTAGCATGTACAAGCCATGACCTGGCCGATTCCCCGGAATCGCCAACATCCCAGATTTTTACGCGGCGGCGCTTTTCGCGCCACCGCGGCACGACGATAAAGGACAACCATGAACGCCGGCGACCTCGGAATCCGCAACCTCGCCACCGCCCAGCAATTGCTGCTGGCCCCCTACGGCCTGGACGAATCCAACCTGCAGCGCGTGCTGGCGGATATCTTCACGCATAAGGTCGACTACGCCGACCTCTACTTCCAGTACACCCGCAACGAGGCGTGGAGCCTGGAAGAAGGCATCGTCAAGTCCGGCAGCTTCAGCATCGACCAGGGCGTTGGCGTGCGTGCCGTGTCCGGCGACCGCACCGCCTTCGCCTACTCCGACGACATCAGCCTGGACGCCTTGCTCAAGGCTGGCGCCGCGACCCGCACCATCGGCCGCGCCGGCAGCGGCCGCGTCAAGGTGGCGAGCAAGATGGCCTCCCAGGGCGGGCGCAACCTGTACTCGCCCAACGATCCGCTGGACTCGATGGACGCGGCCGAAAAGGTGGCGCTGCTCGAGCGCGTGGAACGCATGGCACGCGCCAAGGACCCGCGCGTGGTGCAGGTGATGGCAGGCCTGGCCGGTGAGTACGACGTGGTGCTGGTGGCACGCAGCGACGGCGTCATCGCCGCCGACGTGCGCCCGCTGGTGCGCGTGTCGGTCACGGTGATCGCCGAGCAGAACGGGCGCCGCGAGATCGGCTCCTCCGGCGGCGGCGGGCGCTATGCCTACGGCTATTTCACCGACGAACTGCTGCGCAAGTACGTGGACGAGGCCGTGGCCTCGGCGCTCGTCAACCTCGAGGCGCGCCCGGCTCCGGCCGGTGCCATGACCGTCGTGCTCGGCCCGGGCTGGCCCGGCGTGCTGCTGCACGAGGCCATCGGCCACGGCCTGGAAGGCGACTTCAACCGCAAGGGCTCCTCGGCCTTTGCTGGACGCATGGGCGAGCGCGTGGCGGCCAAGGGCGTAACCGTGGTGGACGACGGCACGCTGGCCAACCGCCGCGGCTCGCTCAACCTCGACGACGAGGGCAACCCGACCCAGTGCACCACGCTGATCGAGGACGGCATCCTCAAGGGGTATATCCAGGACACGCTCAACGCGCGCCTGATGAAGATGCCGGTGACCGGCAACGCGCGCCGCGAGAGCTACGCCGCGCTGCCGATGCCGCGCATGACCAACACCTACATGCTCAATGGCAACCGCGATCCGCAGGAGATCATCGCCAGCGTCAAGCGCGGCCTCTACGCGGTCAACTTCGGCGGCGGCCAGGTCGACATCACCAACGGCAAGTTCGTGTTCTCCGCCAGCGAGGCCTACCTGATCGAGGACGGCAAGATCACCACGCCGGTCAAGGGCGCCACGCTGGTGGGCAACGGCCCGGAATCGCTCAAGGACGTCACCATGATCGGCAACGACATGCGCCTGGACTCGGGCGTGGGCGTGTGCGGCAAGGAAGGCCAGAGCGTGCCCGTGGGCGTGGGCCAGCCGACCCTGCGCATTGAAAACATGACGGTGGGCGGCACGGCCTGATTGCCTTCCAGCGGGCCGGGCGCGGCCCCTTTGCTGTTCAGGGCCGCGCCTCGTAGATCAGGTTGAACGGCGTTTGCGCCGCCCGGCGAAAACGCGAAAACCCGCCCTGCTGCACGACCGAGCGCATGCGTGCCTCGCCCGACTGGGCGCCCAGGCACAGGCCCACCTCCTGCGAGCGCGACGCTGGCGTGCAGATGAAGGTCGAGGCCGAGTAGAAGACCCGGCCGACCGGGTTCAGGTTGTCTTCGAGCCGGTCGTTGGCGAAGGGCTCGACGATCATCCAGGTGCCGTCCGGACGCAAGGTCTCGCGCACATGGGCGGCAGCGCCGACCGGATCGCCCATATCGTGCAGGCAGTCGAACACGGCCACCAGGTCGTAGTCCTTGCCGCCATACTCCTTGGCTTTTGCCACCTCGAAGTGCACGCGATCCTGCACGCCGGCGCGCGCCGCCGCCTCGTTGGCATAGCGGATCGACGGCTCGTGGTAATCGAAGCCGTAAAACGCCGATGCCGGGTAAGCCTGCGCCATGATGATGGTGGAGGCGCCATGCCCGCAGCCCACGTCGGCCACGCGAGCGCCCGCCTGCAGCTTGGCCTGCACACCCTCCAGCGCGGGAATCCATTCCGAAGTCAGGTGCGCCGCATAGCCCGGGCGGAAAAACCTCTCGGTGCCGTGGAACAGTGACGGATCGTGTTCATGCCAGCCCAGCCCGCGCCCGTTGCGAAAGGCATCCACGATCTTGGGAATCGCCTTGAACTGCGCCACCGCGATCTGGAAGGCACCGGGAATAAAAGCAGGGCTGCCTTCCTGGGCCAGCGCGAAGGCTTGCTCCTCGGTCAGGCTGAACAGATCGCTGGCCGGGTCGTACGCGACATAGCCGCTGGCCGCCTGCGCGGACAACCACTCGAGCAGGTAGCGCTCATCGGTATGGGTTTTCTCGGCCAGCACCTGTACGGTCATCGGTTTCTCGGCCAGGGCTTTGTAAAGGCCAAGCGTATCGCCGACCACGATGGTGGCGGCATGCATCACCGCCCCCAGATCCTGGACGAACTGCGCCATGAAGGCGTTCAGCCTCCCCTCATCGATCGCCATGATGTTTCCCTCCCCCTCGCCTCAGCCCGGCGTGCCTGACCTGCCTGGCATGCCGCGTTCGCCTGTCTTCCCCCGGGCAAACCTGTGCAGGTGCCGCCGCGGCACTGCCGTGCGCGCTGGCGGCGCCTATACTGGCCTCATTGATGTTGGTCCATGCACGGGAACGCGCCAATACGCAGCATTGCGTACCGGCGCGCTACCCAAAGCCGCCGCAATGCTCACAGTCAGCCGCTGCCAGGATGCCCAGACGCTCTCCATGCTCGCCAGGCTGACCGCGCGCGAGCAGCAAGTGCTGCGCTGGCTGGCGCACGGCAAGACGGACCGCGAGATCGCGGGCATGCTTGGCATCAGCGCCCGCACGGTGCAAAAGCACCTGCAGCATGTGTACGTGAAGCTAGGCGTGGAGAACCGCACCGCCGCCGTGATGCGCGGGCTGGAACTCGATCCGGGACCCGCCATGGTGCGTCCGGAAATTGTGGCCGGCCCGATGCCGGACGCTTGCCAAGCCCCATAAAACGCGCTATAAAGATGCTTCGTTACCCGATGGTCAACCGCCGCTGCCGGCAGAATTGGCAGGGCTGGCGCAATTTTCTGCCATCCCGTGACGCGTTGCCGCAAATAACCGACGCCATTTGAGCCGCATCCCATCCATGTCCGCTAAGTTTTATTTTTACTTTTTTAGCGATCTCGCACCGCTGGCGGATGGAGAGGGACGATCGTAAGTGCCTCCAGAATTCAAAAAAAGCCGCCAGCGAACCTGGCGGCTTTTTTTATACCGGCCCGCACCCAGCTCTAGCCCAGACAACCCAAACACACGACCCTACAAAATCCGGAGCCATCATGCTGAAGAACACCGACGACCTGCGCATTCGCGAACTCAAGGAATTGTTGCCCCCCGCGCACCTGATCCGCGAGTTCGGCTGCTCCGAAAAGGCGTCCGACGTGATCTACGGCGCGCGCCAGTCCATGCACCGGATCCTGCACGGCATGGATGACCGCCTGATCGTGATCATCGGGCCCTGCTCCATCCACGACACCCGCGCCGCGCTCGAGTACGCCAAGCTGCTCAAGGTCCAGCGTGATCGTTTCGCCGGGGAGCTGGAAGTCGTGATGCGGGTGTATTTCGAAAAGCCGCGCACCACCGTGGGCTGGAAGGGGCTGATCAACGACCCGCACATGGACGGCAGCTTCAAGATCAACGACGGCCTGCGCACCGCGCGCGAGCTGTTGCTGAACATCAGCGAGATGGGCCTGCCGACCGGCACCGAATACCTCGACATGATCAGCCCGCAATACATCGCCGACCTGGTCAGCTGGGGTGCCATCGGCGCGCGCACCACGGAAAGCCAGGTGCACCGCGAACTGGCCTCCGGACTGTCGTGCCCGGTCGGGTTCAAGAACGGCACCGATGGCAACGTCAAGATCGCGGTCGATGCGATTAAGGCCGCTTCGCAGCCCCACCATTTCCTGTCGGTGACCAAGGGCGGCCACTCCGCCATCGTGTCGACCTCGGGCAATGAGGATTGCCACATCATCCTGCGCGGCGGCAAGACGCCCAACTACGATGCCGCCAGCGTGCAGGAAGCTTGCGAAGCGATCTCCAAGGCCGGCCTGGCCGCGCGCCTGATGATCGATGCCTCGCACGCCAACAGCAGCAAGAAGCACGAGAACCAGATCCCGGTCTGCGAGGACATCGGCCGCCAGATGGCCGCGGGCGACGAGCGCATCGTCGGCGTGATGGTGGAATCCCACCTGGTGGGCGGTCGCCAGGACCACGTCCAGGGCACCCCGGTGGAAGACCTCACCTACGGCCAGTCGGTCACCGATGCCTGCATCGGCTGGGACGACTCGGTGAAGGTGCTCGAAACCCTGGCTAACGCCGTCAAGGCACGCCGCCTGGCCAAGGACGCGGGCAACTGAGCCGCCTGACGCGGCCCGGGGGCGCGAGCGCTCCGGGGCCGCGGGCAAAGAAAAAGCCGCTGGGATCAGCGGCTTTTTCTTGTTCCTGACCCGCGCGCGGCATTTGCCGGCGCCGGTTTGCTTACTTCTTCAGGACCAGCCCACCCGGCAGCGATTCGATGTAGGCAGCGATATCCTTCAGCTCATCCCGGGTGAAGGGACGCGGCTTGCCGTCCTTGCCCGTCACGCCGGGGTTGGCGTTGACCTGGCCGGCCATGATCGCGTTGGTGCGGCCCACCTGCGGGTTGCCGGTGATCTGGTAGGCGGCCAATGCGTGGTACAGATAGTCGGCGTGCTGGCCGGCCAGCTTCGGGTAATCCGGCGTAATGGGGGCGTTCATGCCGGCGCCGTGGCAGGCCACGCAGTTGCCCTTCTCCACCAGCGCCTTGCCGTGCGCGAGGTCGGCAGCCGAGGCGGTGATGGCCGAGGCGCCCAGCACGAGTGCGCCGATCGCGAGCGAAAGCGTCTTAAGCGTATTCATGGGTGGGTCCTCTTACTTCTGGGTGTTGTTTTGCGTGCTGGAAGACTGCTGCGCGTAATAAGCAGCCACGTCGGCGATGTCCTGGTCGGTCAGGGTCGCGGCAATGCCACGCATGGTCGGGTGCTTGCGCTCGCCCTTCTGGTATTCCTTGAGCGCATTCTCGATGTATTTGGCGTTCTGGCCGCCGAGCAGGGGCACCTGGTACACCTCGGGGAAGGAGGCGCGATAGCCGGGAATGCCATGGCAACCAATACACATCGCGACCTTGTTTTTGGCGGCGTCCACATTGCCCTTGACTTCCTGGGCTTGCGCAGCCGTTGCGGCCGCGCCCAGCACCACCATCGTGAGGAGCTTTTTCATTGTCGTAGCTGATTGGAAGTGTTAAACCCTGCGTGACCTGCCCAACCGGTCGGAAATGGCTTCAGAATGCGTCCGGCCGGACCGTATCTGCCCGCGGGTAGATGCGGTGCTGCCAGCGTGGGCCGGATACCTGGGCGTTGCTGGTGGTACCAGTCGCTGCCAGTGCATCCCGGCGTAGTCTCCGCCTCATTCTGTAACCATCTCTTGTGATCGCCGCCTCCCGGCATGGACCGCGGGAGTGACAAGGCGGACAAAGCGAGGGGGTGGAGTCTTGGACGTGGGGGGCGCGTCAAACCGCCGCATTGTACAGCACGCTGCACGTGGCAGTCCAGCATGGCAAGGCGAGCCGCACGCGAACCGAAAAGCTCTTTTATACTGGCCAATTCCGACACGCATAAACCCCTTCAGGTTGCCCCATGTCCAACACCACCAACGCCAGCCAGAACCAGCAAAACCGTTTCGAAGGCACGCAGCAGTACGTTGCCACCGATGACCTCAAGCTGGCCGTCAATGCCGCGCGCGCGCTGCAGCGCCCGCTCCTGATCAAGGGCGAGCCCGGCACCGGCAAGACCATGCTGGCCGAGGAGGTGGCCGCAGCACTCGGCATGCCCCTGCTGCAGTGGCATATCAAGTCCACCACCAAGGCACAGCAGGGCCTGTACGAATACGACGCGGTGTCGCGCCTGCGCGATTCGCAACTGGGCGACGACCGCGTCCACGACATCCGCAACTACATCATCAAGGGCGTGCTGTGGCAGGCCTTCGAGGCCGACCAGCAAGTGGTGCTGCTGATCGACGAGATCGACAAGGCCGACATCGAATTCCCCAACGACCTGCTGCGCGAAATCGACCGCATGGAGTTCTATGTGTACGAGACGCGCGAACTGGTCAAGGCGCGCCACCGCCCGCTGGTGATCATCACCTCGAACAACGAGAAGGAACTGCCCGACGCCTTCCTGCGCCGCTGCTTCTTCCACTACATCAAGTTCCCCGATGCCGAGACCATGCAGCGCATCGTCGACGTGCACTATCCCGGCATCAAGCGCGAGCTGGTGGCCGCCGCGCTCGAGTCCTTCTACGAGATGCGCAACCTGCCGGGCCTGAAGAAGAAGCCCTCCACCTCCGAGCTGATCGACTGGCTCAAGCTGCTGATGGCCGAGGACATTCCGCCCGAAGCGCTCAAGAGCCCGGACAAGAAGGCCGCGATCCCGCCGCTGCACGGCGCGCTGCTGAAGAACGAGCAGGACGTGCACCTGTTCGAGCGCCTCGTCTTCATGAACCGCGCCAACCGCTAAGCGCCGCGCCATGGCACGCTTTATCGAACCCGTCACCCTGCGCGGCCAGCACGCCCTGCTGGAGCCGCTCGGCCTCGAGCATGAGGCCGAGGTGCAGGCCGCCGTCGCCGATGGCGAACTGTGGAAGCTCTGGTACACCTCGGTGCCGGCGCCGGACCAGGTGCGCGCGTGGACCGACACCGCGCTGCAGATGCGCGAGCAACAAGGCGCGATGCCGTTCGTGATCCGCGAGATCCGCGACGGCGTGCCGGGCGCGGTGGTGGGCGCGACGCGCTACTTCAATGTCGACGGCGCCAACGGGCGCCTCGAGATCGGCCACACGTGGCATGCGCAGCGCGTGCAGCGCAGCGCCGTGAACACCGAATGCAAGCTGATGCTGCTCACGCACGCGTTCGAGCAACTGGCGTGCATCGCGGTGGAATTCCGCACGCACTGGATGAACCACCAGAGCCGCACCGCCATCGCCCGTCTTGGCGCCAAGCAGGACGGCGTGCTGCGCAACCACCAGCGCATGCCCGACGGATCCCTCCGGGACACCGTGGTGTTCTCCATCATCGCCAGCGAATGGCCGACGGTGAAGCGCCACCTGCAATACCGCCTGGACCTGCCGGGGCGCGCCTCGTGAACCAGCACGCAAACCGCCGCACCCGCTCCGGGACACTCTAAGCGAGCCCACCATGCTGATCGATTTCTTCTTTTCGCTGCGCCACGCCAAGCTGCCGGTCTCGGTCAAGGAATACCTGACCATGCTGGAGGCCCTCAAGGCCGAGGTGATCACGCCGTCGATCGACGAGTTCTACTACTTGTCGCGCATGACACTGGTCAAGGACGAGAAGCACTTCGACAAGTTCGACCAGACCTTTGCCGCCTACTTCAAGGGCATCGAGAGCCTGGTCGACTGGAAATCCGACATCCCCCTGGATTGGTTGCAAAAGACGCTGGAGCGCGAGCTCTCGGCCGAGGAAAAAGCCAAGATCGAGGCCATGGGCGGGCTCGACAAGCTGATGGAGCGCCTCAAGCAACTGCTTGACGAGCAGAAGGAAAAGCACGAGGGCGGCAACAAGTGGATCGGCACCGGCGGCACCTCGCCGTTCGGCCACGGCGGCTATAACCCGGAAGGCATCCGCATCGGCGGCCCGTCCAAGGGCAACCGCACCGCGGTCAAGGTATGGGAGACCCGCGCCTACAAGGACTACGACGACCAGGTCGAGCTCGGCACGCGCAACATCAAGGTCGCGCTGCGCCGCCTGCGCCGTTTCGCGCGCGAAGGCGCGGAGACCGAGCTGGACCTGGACGACACTATCCACTCCACCGCCGCCAACGCGGGCCTGCTCGACATCAAGCTGCGCCCGGAGCGCCACAACAAGGTCAAGGTGCTGATGCTGATGGACGTCGGCGGCTCGATGGACGACCACATCAAGCGCGTGGAGGAGTTGTTCTCGGCCACCAAGACCGAGTTCAAGCACCTGGAGTATTACTACTTCCACAACTGCGTGTACGACTATGTGTGGAAGAACAACCGCCGCCGCCATGCGGAGAAGATCGCCACGTGGGACCTGATCCACAAGTACACGCCGGACTACAAGGTGATCTTTGTCGGGGATGCCACCATGAGCCCGTACGAGATCCTGCAGCCTGGCGGCTCGGTCGAATACAACAATCCCGAAGCCGGCGCGGTCTGGCTCAACCGGCTGATCGAGCAGTTTCCGCGCTTTGTCTGGCTTAATCCCGAGCCGGAAGGGCTTTGGCAGTACCGGCAGTCGGTGACGGTGATCAATCAGATCATGAAGTCGCGGATGTATCCGGTGACTTTGGGGGGGCTGGAGCAGGCTATGAGGGTGTTGTCGAAGTAGATGGTTTTTGGTTTGATGAAGTTTTATTGCTTCTGGCCCCGCTGACGCGGGGGGCTGTCTCCTGTGGGCGGGGTTTTCATGCTTCTAGCTGCTGATGCAGAATAGTGTGCGTGGGCAGTGTTTGCAGTGGTCTAATTTCCTCGGACAGGTCGATAGGGTGACAATCCATATCGACGAGGAAACAGATGACAAGACAACGCCGACAATTTGATGCCAGCTTCAAGCTGGAAGTAGTACGGATGGTGAAAGACCAGGGTCTATCGGTGGGCGAGGTTTGCCGGACGATGGAGCTAGGAGGCCTGGCTTATTGGGGTTACGTAGCCCCGTGGGGCCTGTACGGGATTTTGTGTGCAGGGCATAACATGTCGACAAGGAGCATGTAATGCCACGCAAACCAAAGGCCATACCCAGGGACCTTCCGACCATCCCTAAGGAACTGATCGATCAGTTCGTTAAAGGTCCGATGACTGCTGAGGCGGTGCAAGACGCCGCCATGGCGTTCAAGAAGGCCCTGATCGAGCGGGCGATGGGCGCGGAGCTGGGCCATCACCTGGGCTACCCGGCGGGCGCTGAGCGCCCCGAGGATGCCACCAACCAACGCAATGGCTCCAGCGCCAAGACCGTGCTTACCGACACGGGACCCTTGCGCCTGGCGATCCCGCGCGACCGCGACGGCAGTTTCGCGCCCATCCTGATTCCCAAGCACGACCGGCGTTTTACTGGCTTTGACGACAAGATCATCGCCATGTATGCGCGCGGCATGACGGTACGCGAG
>NZ_BAAILO010000168.1:0-1426 GCF_054589115.1 Cupriavidus sp. 8B
AACCAGCATGTCCGACGGCTCGGCCGCCAGCGCCTGGTCGAAGCCGACCATCTTCACGTCCGCGCGGCACGGCCTTGACGCCGTGTCGAAGGCCGCATCAACTCGCGCACGCTCCACGGCAGGAAGATACGGCGCAACGCTGACGACGAACAGGGTCCGCACCGAAGGGCAACGGTCGGCTACGGCGACGGCTTTGTCCCAGAGCGCGCTGTCAGAGACAGGTGCGCAGGCGACCAGCGCTTGCGCACCTGTCTCATTGACGATGGCGGCGATATAGTCGACCTCCAGCATCGGGTTGATTGGACTGGCGATGCCGGCAGCCTGCGCGCCCAGCAAGGCGTAATGGGTCTGGGGCAGATTGGGCAGCAGCAACGTCACCGTCGTGCCGGTTGTAATGCCGGCGCGGTGGAAGGCGTTGGCCGCTTGCGTCACGCGCGCCTTGAGGGTTGCGTAATCGACGACAAATTCTGGCGCGTCAGCCGCCCCGGTCATGACGAAGCGCAACGCGGTCTTGTCCGGATGACTGTCGCAGGCTTGGCACAGCAGTTCGTAAGTGTTCTGCGCGGGCAGCTTTTCCTGCCAGGGCGTGCGTTCGAAGTCGTCGATGTCGGCCTGGGTCCGGATGCCGCCGCTACGCGGCCCGCGATCGTGTGTGGTATCTGGCATATTGTCTCCTTGTATTGGCTTTTTTTAGAGTCGCCCTGGCAGCAGGACGGCCCGCCGGGGTTGGCCTTGCTCGACGTGCAGGTACGCCTGCCCGGCCTGGCTGAGCGTAAAGGTCTTCACCGCAGGCGGGGCCAGCGCCGTCGCGCAATCGGCCAGTGCCTGCAAGGCCGAAGGGTTCGGGCGGAAAGTCGTCCACCCATAGCGCGCGCCCTTCGGTATCAGGCCGTGTTTGCCACGCTTGCCAACCAGCGTGGCCACGCCGCCTCCGAGCAGTCCCAGCCGGTCAAAGTTGCCGAGCAGCGGATGGACAGTGGTCGCGTGACCGGCCGCGTCGGGCGCCAGCAGTTGCAGCAGGTCCGCTTCGTCGTCCCAATTGGCGAAATTCAGGGTGGCGGCAAAATGCCGCGGCAGGCTCGCCAGTGATTGGCGGTGGCGATCGACGAGTTCGGCGGCGCCGGCGGCCAGGCAGGCATCGAGCCCGTTACGCCCGCCGACGGCGGTAACATTCGCTCCCAGCCTGTGCAGCGACCAGACCGCGATCTGGCCCAGGCCACCGGTCGCGCCGTGCACGAGCACGGGACGCCCGTTCACGGTCTCGCGGCAGATCCCGGCGTCGGCAAACGCGCGCGTCACGGTCAGGAAGTTGTACGGTAGCGTCGCCAGGGCGGCGGCCGGGATGGACGACGGCCTGAGGCAAGCGTGTTCGGCGCGCATGGTGACATGGGTGGCATGCGTGCCCGCACTCGATGGCGGCTTGGCG
>NZ_BAAILO010000169.1:0-352 GCF_054589115.1 Cupriavidus sp. 8B
GTTCCCAATGCGCTCGCCGGGCGACTGCTACGCCTGCTGGGCCAGTACGACAAGCTCGCCTCGGCCACGCTGTTCGCGCACGTCGGGCGCTCCATTTCCGGCACAGAACGCGATACGCAGCTCGATATCGCAGGCCGGCGCCTCAATACGATTCACACCCTCTGCATTCCGGACAACGACCGGTTTGCCGATGACGGCAGCCGCCTTCCCGCCTGAGCCCCAATTCCATTCCCTCCCTTCCGAACCCCAAGGAGCACCGTGGACATTCGAGATATCCAGCGCCTGCACGAGCAGTTCGCGCACGCCCCCCTCACCATTGAGGCGCAAACCACGTCCCACAATCCTGCCGGCC
>NZ_BAAILO010000170.1:0-1089 GCF_054589115.1 Cupriavidus sp. 8B
AAGACGGCAGTGACGAGCTGCCGGCCGTGCATCTGACCTTCCGTATGGTGAAGCAACGGCGCGGTGCCGCCATCCAGCCCCTGCCGCGTCGGGTCAAACGGGAATGGGCGATCCTCCCGGCACAGCTGGAGCAACGGCAACGCACAGACGGTCACGACGGCAGCACGCGCTTCTGTACCGTGGCATCGGCCTCGGAAGTGTCTCAACGCATTGCCGCGTTGACCGAGCGACTGCTGGGCGTGCGCGCCACCGCCACAGACCTGCGGCATACCGCGGCCCAGCGACTGGTCGATGCCGGCGCCAACCAGGAAGAACTCGCTGCCTTCCTCGGCCATGCAGACCTGGCCACGGGCCTGGTGTACTTCGACAGTTCGCCCAATCAAGCCGAGCGCGTCAATCGCGCCCTGGGGCTGTCTCCGATCTACCAGCAGGTGGCCCGCATCGCGCACGCGCGCTTCATCAGTGCGGAAGAACTGGGTACGCTCAAGGGCGAGCAGCAGATCGCCGGCGTGCCGCACGGCATCCCGATCGCCGGCATCGGTGGCTGCACCAGCGGCCAGCCTGCCTGCCCCTTCAATCCGGTGACGTCATGCTACGGCTGCCACCGGTTCATGCCGGTCCGCGATGTGACACTGCATCGCGAAGTGCTGGCGACCTTGCGAGAGGTGGTGCGCTTCTTCCATGAGACCTCGCGCGATGAGGCGGCGTCCCCGGCTTACTTGCAGTTGCAGCGGGCGATTGCCGGCGTGCAAGCGGTGCTGGCCGAGCTGGAGCCGGAGACAAAATGAGTACCGGCTACCTCGCCTACGTAGCCTTGGGGCAGACCTTGGCGGCGCAGCGCGGCTTGGTCTGGACCCTGCCTCTAGAGTCGGATGGGCGCGTGTGCAAAGGGCATGGTTGGAATCTCTCCGCACTCGCGGGCGAGGTGATGGCACCGGCCTACTACCTGAACCATCTCGGCCGTGAGGCCAAAGCGTTGAAGGCCTTGGCGGAGCAGTCGACTGCGCTAGTTCCGGGGCCACTGTCGGCGGCCTGGCAGGACTTGATCAAGGCCGCGACCCTTGAACAGTTGCTGGTCAAGCGCAACAC
>NZ_BAAILO010000171.1:0-228 GCF_054589115.1 Cupriavidus sp. 8B
CATATCGATGCCCGGGCAAACGGAGGCTCGAATCGGGTCTCCAATCTGACACTGGCTTGCGTGCCTTGCAATAGGAAGAAGGCCGCTCGCCCGCTCTCTGATTTCCTGCGCAAGGACCCGGAGCGCCTCAGACGCATTCTGGCGAAGGCAAAGGCCCCGCTTCGCGACGCTGCTGCCGTCAATTCGACCCGGTGGGCGCTGTACAACGCGCTGAAGACCACGGGGCTT
>NZ_BAAILO010000172.1:0-6205 GCF_054589115.1 Cupriavidus sp. 8B
CCCATGGCGAGCCCTGCGGTGCTCGCCATGGGCCGCTCGCTACGATTTCTTCGCCCCTTTCGACACGCCGGAACAGAATTCCCCGAATCCGGCCAAGCGTTGCCTCAGCCAGTACAATCATGACATCGCTATGACGGCCGGGCAGGTTGACTGACCTGCCCGGCCGTCACCGCTCCGGCCCACCCGCCCGCATACCATGATCGATTCCCAGGCAGTCCGTGCCTATCTGCTCGGTCTGCAAGACCGTATCACCGACGCTGTCGCCGCCATCGACGGCAAGGCGTTTTCGACCGATGCCTGGGAGAAGCCGCCCACCGAGCGCCTGCGCGGCAGTGGCCGCACCCGTATCCTGGAAGGCGGCGCCGTGATGGAGCGTGCCGGCGTGGGCTTCTCGCATGTGCGGGGCGATGCCCTGCCGCCGTCGGCCACCGCCAACCGGCCTGAGCTGGCCGGCCGCGGCTTCGAGGCGATGGGCGTCTCGCTGGTGTTCCACCCGCGCAACCCCTTTGTCCCGACCGTGCATATGAACGTGCGCTGCCTGCTGGCGGTGAAGGAAGGCGCCGAACCGGTCTGGTGGTTCGGCGGCGGCATGGACCTGACGCCGTATTACGGCAACGCTGGCGATTGCACGCACTTCCACGCCACCTGCCGCGACGCCCTCGCCCCCTATGGCGATGACCTCTATCCGCGTTTCAAGCAATGGTGCGACGAGTATTTCTTCCTCAAGCACCGCGGCGAAGCGCGCGGCATTGGCGGCATTTTCTTCGATGACTTCTCCGCGCTCGGCTTCGAGCGCAGCTTTGCCATGATGCAGTCGGTCGGCGACGCCTTCCTCGACGCCTACCTGCCGATCCTGCAGGCGCGCAAGGACATGCCTTATGGCGAGCGCGAGCGGGAGTTCCAGGCCTACCGGCGCGGCCGCTATGTGGAGTTCAACCTGGTGTTCGACCGCGGCACGCACTTCGGGCTGCAATCGGGCGGACGCAGCGAGTCGATCCTGATGTCGATGCCGCCGCTGGCCAGCTGGCGCTACGACTGGCAGCCCGAGCCGGGCAGCGCGGAGGCCGCGCTGTACACGGACTTCCTGCCAGTGCGCGAGTGGGCCTGACGGCAACCCCATGGCACACCACATCGCACGATCGCTCACCGCCAACGCGGCAGACGCAGCAGGCTCGACCAAGAGCAACCGCCCCTACCGCCTCGGCATTCTCGGCGGCACCTTCGATCCGCCCCACATCGGCCACGTTGCACTCGCCCGCCTGTGCATCGAACATCTCGAGCTCGACGAGCTGGTCTGGATTCCGACCGGCCAGTCGTGGCAAAAAGGCGACGACGTCACCCCTGCCGCCGATCGCCTCGCCATGACCGAGCTGGCCGCGCAGGCGTTGTCCGACACCCGCGCGCTGGTCCATGCCAGCCGTATGGAAGTCGATCGCGCCGGCCCCAGCTACACCGTTGATACCGTGCATGAACTGCGCGAGCACTATGGCCCCAACGCCTCGCTGGCGTGGCTCATGGGCGCCGACCAGTTGCTGCGCCTGCACACCTGGCATGGCTGGCAGGAACTGTTCGCGCACGTCCACCTTTGCGTGGCGACACGGCCCGGTTTCGACCTCGGGGAACTGGACGGTCCGGTGCGCCAGGAGCTCGCAGAACGGCGTGCGTCCACCGACCTGATACAATCCATGCCCTCCGGCCGCATGTGGATCGACCAGACGCTAGCCGTCGACCTCTCCTCCACCGCCCTACGCCAACGCCTGGCTGCCGGACAACCGGCAGATGACCAGCTGCCGTCCGGCGTGGCACACTACATCGCGAGCCGCGGCCTGTATCGGCCGACGCAGTTGGATCTGCCCATCCCGGCCCGCCCCCAAACCGATCTCAGCTGAACTGAAAAAAGCACCATGGATATTCGCAAACTGCAACGCGCCATCGTCGACGGCCTCGAAGATGTCAAAGCGCAGGACATCAAGGTGTACGACACCACCCACCTGACCGAGCTGTTCGACCGGGTGGTGATCGCCAGCGGGAGCTCGAACCGCCAGACCAAGGCGCTGGCCGCCTCGGTCCGCGATACCGTCAAGGACGCCGGCGGCCATATCGTTGCGGTGGAAGGGCTGGAAACGGGCGAATGGGTGCTGGTCGACTGCGGCGACGCCGTCGTCCACATCATGCAGCCGCAGCTGCGCATGTATTACAACCTGGAAGAACTCTGGGGTGACAAGCCGGTACGCCTGAAGCTGTCCACGGCCAAGAAGGGCCTGGCCAAGGCCAGCGAGCCGATCGACGGCGAAGACGAAGACGAGGCACCGGTCGTGCGCACCGCGCGCCGCGCCACCGGCCTGCGCCCGGCACTGGCCCGCCTGCCCGAAGGCATGAAAGAGCCTTCGCCGCCGCTTGGCCACGAAGATACGGACCCGGACGCCATCGCCACCAACCGCGCCCCGACCGTGCAAAAACGCCTGACCAGCGCGCTGGGCTCGGCACCGGCACGCAAGGCACCGGCCAAGACGGGCGCACCGCGCAAGACCGCAGCCGGCACCGGCGTGGCACGCAAGACCGCCACCAAGACGGCTGCGACCAAGACTGCCACCAAGGCACCGGCCAAGACGGCGGCCGCGAAGGCTCCGGTCGCGCGCAAGCGCACCACCCGCTCGGCCTGAGCCGGACCGGCCCGCTTCCCGCCATGCAGTTGCTGATCGTGGCCGTTGGACACAAGATGCCCGGCTGGATCGAAACGGGATTCGCGGAGTACGCGAAGCGCATGCCGCCCGAGCTGCGCATCGAACTACGCGAGATCAAGCCCGAGACGCGCTCCTCGAGCAATAACGCCACCACCGTGATGCAACGCGAGGCGGCCCGCATCGAGGCGGCGCTGCCCAAGCAATGCCGCATCGTGGCGCTCGACGAGCGCGGGCGTGACCTCACCACGGTGCAGCTCGCCGCCCAGCTGGGCGACTGGCAGCGCGAAGGCGGCGACGTCGCCTTCCTGATCGGCGGCGCCGACGGCCTCGATCCCGCCCTGAAGGCCCGCGCGCAAACCCTGCTGCGCCTGTCCAGCCTGACCATGCCGCACGGCATGGTGCGCGTGCTGCTGGCAGAGCAGCTCTATCGCGCCTGGTCGGTCACCCAGAACCACCCCTACCACCGCGCCTGAAACCAAGCGCGCCTGGGTCACGCACCGGGCGAGGCCGCGGGTACAATGCGACCGAAGCGGCGCATGCGCTGCAGCCGCATTTGGCATGCCCTATCCCCGGATCCTTCCCGACTGCCCTGCCGTGACCCATACCTTCCTCTATCTCGCCTCCCAAAGCCCGCGCCGGCGCGAGCTGCTGACCCAGCTTGGCGTCGCCTACGAACTGCTGCTGGCCGACGGCGATGAAGACGCCGAGGCGCTGGAAATCGTATTGCCTGGCGAGAGCCCGGACGACTACGTGCAGCGCGTGTGCGCCCTCAAGGCCGAAGCCGCACTGCGCCGGCGCGAGCGGCGCGCCCTGCCCGACGCCCCCATCCTGACCTCGGACACCACCGTCTGCCTGGGCGGCGAGATCCTCGGCAAGCCCGCCGACGACGCCGATGCCGCCCGCATGCTTGCCGTCCTGTCCGGGCGCACCCACCGTGTGCTGAGCGCGGTAACCGTGGTCTCTGCGCTGGGCCAGCGCCATGCGCTGTCGGTTTCCGAGGTGAGCTTTCGCACCATGACCGCCAACGAGATCGCGGCCTACGTCGCCAGCGGCGAACCGGCCGGCAAGGCCGGCGCCTATGGCATACAGGGCCGCGCCGCCGAGTTCGTCGAGCGAATCGACGGCAGCTATTCGGGTATCATGGGTTTGCCCCTGTTCGAGACGGCTTCGCTGCTCAGACAGGCCCATCTGCGGTTCTGAGAACCCCGCCGCCGCCCATCCGTTCCCGCTTCAGGCTGCTGCCACCCTGGCCACGGCAGCGCCCACGGGAGGCATGGCAGCACAATGCGGACAACCACCTGGCCGGTCAGCCGGCGACGAGTTTCATCCACTATGACTGAAGACATCCTCGTCAACATCACACCGCAGGAAACACGCGTGGCCATCGTGCAGCAGGCCGCCGTGCAGGAACTCCACGTCGAGCGCACGCTGTCGCGCGGGCTCGTCGGCAATATCTACCTCGGCAAGGTCGTGCGCGTGCTGCCCGGCATGCAGTCCGCCTTCATCGATATCGGGCTGGAGCGCGCCGCCTTCCTCCACGTCGCCGACATCTGGCACCCGCGCGACCCGGACAAAAACGCCAATGCCGCGCCGCTGGCCATCGAGAAGACGCTCTACGAAGGCCAGGCCCTGATGGTCCAGGTCATCAAGGATCCCATCGGCACCAAGGGCGCGCGCCTGTCCACGCAGGTCAGCATTGCCGGGCGCACCCTGGTCTACCTGCCGCAGGACCCGCACATCGGCATCTCCCAGCGCATCGAGGGTGAGGTCGACCGCGAAGCCCTGCGCGCCCGCGTGCAGGGGCTGGTGCCGGCGGATGAGCGCGGCGGCTTCATCGTGCGCACCATCGCCGAGGAATCCAGCAACGAAGAGCTCGGCAACGACATCGCCTACCTGCGCAAGATCTGGGCCTCGATCCGCCAGAACGCCACCACGCTGCCCGCGCCCAGCCTGCTCTACCAGGACCTCAACCTGGCCCAGCGCGTGCTGCGCGACTTCGTCAACGACGCCACCAACGTGATCCAGGTGGATTCGCGCGAGAACTTCCAGAAGCTGGTCGAGTTCGCCCAGGAGTACACCCCCGCGGTGCTGCCGCGGCTGTCGCACTACACCGGCGAGCGCCCCGTCTTCGACCTCTTCAATATCGACGCCGAGATCGAGAAGGCGCTGTCGCGCCGGGTCGACCTGAAGTCCGGCGGCTACCTGATGATCGACCAGACGGAGGCCATGACCACCATCGACGTCAACACCGGTGGCTACGTCGGCGCGCGCAACTTCGACGACACGATCTTCAAGACCAACCTGGAAGCGGCGCACACCATCGCGCGCCAGCTGCGGCTGCGCAACCTGGGCGGCATCATCATCATCGACTTCATCGATATGGAGAACACCGAGCATCGCGACCAGGTGCTCTCGGAGCTCAAGCGCGCGCTGTCGCGCGACCGCACCCGCATCACCGTCAACAGCTTCTCTCAGCTCGGGCTGGTGGAGATGACCCGCAAGCGCACGCGTGAATCGCTGGCGCACGTGCTGTGCGAGCAGTGCCCCGTGTGCACGGGCAAGGGCCAGGTCAAGACGCCGCGCACGGTCTGCTACGACATCCTTCGCGAGATCATGCGCGAGTCGCGCCAGTTCAACCCGCGCGAGTTCCGCATCCTCGGCTCGCAGCACGTGATCGATTTGTTCCTGGAAGAAGAAAGCCAGCACCTGGCCATGCTCGGCGACTTCATCGGCAAGCCGATCTCGCTGCAGGTGGAATCGACGTTCCACCAGGAGCAGTACGACATCATCCTGATGTAATCGAGGACAGCATCAGGCGCCGCCCGCGGCCGCCTGATGCTGCGCAGCCCCCTCATTCAGGAGTCCCCGGAACAGGCGCGCCAGGTTGGGCGGCCCAGCGCTTCCATCACTTCCGGCTTGTTCGAAAAATACTGGTGGAGTGCCGATGCTGATGCCGGCCACCTCGGCGATCCGGCTGGCGCTCAAACCCTCCAGCCCCTCCTGCCCCTCCGTGTCCAGGAGACGGATGGTCGACTCAAATATGCGTTCCAGGTTCTCCAGGGACCGCGGCTCGGCTGGCTGGAATATGTCCTGAATACGCCGTCCGCGCACCGGGTCCATCACGCCGCCAACGTCGAATACCTGGATGCCAACTTCGGCGGCGTGCTGATCGTCTTCGACAGGCTCTTCGGACAGGGCCACACCACCGAAGCGCTTCGCCGTCAGGTCGCTCTCTTCGGCACCCTTGCCTCGGCGGGCGGCGGCGCTGCGCCGAAGTAGCAAGAGCGGTGCGCGTGCGCACGCTTTCCTCTCGCCTTCCTTGCCCTATCCGCTATAAATATGGAGACAGGTGCCGGCATTCAGATTGCCTCGCGGGCGCCGGGCGCAAGGAGTCACCATGAAGAACAAGCGCTTGCTGTTGTGGCCGTTAGCTGCCGTCTTGGCGGCATGCACGGTGACACTGCCTCCTCCCTCCCCGCCAGCTGCGCGCGTACCCGCGACACAAACGGCCCCCGCCCCCG
>NZ_BAAILO010000172.1:6337-28670 GCF_054589115.1 Cupriavidus sp. 8B
ACGGAGGAAGACGGCTTTCGCGAGGATGCGCATATGCGGGTGGCCAGCAACGATGTGCGCAGCCTGAGCTGGAAGCTGTGGGTGGGCCGGCATGGCTCCTGCCATTTCGATCTCACGGAGTTCCGCCAGGTGCGCAAGACCCCGCATATCGAACTGCGGGCGATCGATGGCAGCGGCTGCACGCTGATGGTCTGGCAGGACCCGCGGCGCGTCACGCTGGCGCATGCGCATTGCGAGCAGCATTGCACCCCGGGCATCTATGAGCAGGCCTGGCCGGTGCTGTTCGACCCGCGCAGCGGCGCGTGCGCGCAGATCCGCTAGCGCTGCCCGGCTGGTGACGGCAAGCGCGGCTCAGCGCTCGCGCAGGCGCGCGGCCGCGCGTGTCAGCGGCTTGGCCAGCACGGTGGTGGCCAGCGCCATCAGCAGCAGGCCGGAGAAGGCCGTCATGCCGATCAGCCCTGCCTCTAACAAGATGCCCAGCACCACCACTTCCATCAGGCCCTTGGTCTGCACCAGCGCGCCCAGCATCCAGGCCTCGCGCCGCGGCAGGCCGGCCAGGCGCGCCGGCAATGCGGTCCCGACCACCTTGCTGGCCACCGCGACCACGGTGCACAGGCCGAACACCAGCAGGGTCTCCTCGCCACCCATGGCGATGTCGGTACGCAGCCCGGTCATCAGAAAGAAGAACGGCATCAGGACCACTACGGTGGCAGGCTCGAGCTGGCGCCGGAGCTCGCCGGCCGCATCGCGCGGCAGCACGACGCCCGCGAGGAAGCCGCCGAGGATGTAGTGCAGGCCGATCGATTCGGAGATCAGCGCCGAGCCGAAGATCAGCACCGCGACCAGCGCCAGGCGCGCATCAACGGCGGCCATCCGCGGCAGCATGCGCGCCAGCAGCGGACGTACCAGCCACAGCATCGCACCGACGTAGGCGAGTCCAAGCAGCGCCAGGCGCAGGAAGTCGTAGGACGACGAACGGCCTGCGCTGGCGAGGATGGCCGACAGCACCAGCCAGATGGCCGCATCGCTGAAGCCGGCGCAGCCGACCGCCAGCTGGCCGGGCACGGAGTCGGACAGCTTCATTTCACGCAGGATCGCCCCCAGCACCGGCAGTGCCGTTACCGCCATGGAAACGCCCACGGCGAAGGCGAATTGCCAGGCGGATGCCGCTTGCCCGACTGCACCCGGCGTAGCGTAGGCCAGCCAGGCCCCGGCTGCCGTGCCGAGCGCGAACGGCACCAGCACGTTGCCCAGCGCGGCCGCCATCGCAATGCGCCGCATCCCTTGCTGCTGCGCGCCGCCGATATGCAAGCCGGAGAGGAAGGCAAACAGCACCACCGCCAGCCATTGCAGCCCGGAGAGCGCGGCTAGCTGCGCCGGCCCGAACAGGGCCTGCCAGCCTTGCGGCCACAACGCGCCAAGCAGGGGACGGCCCGAGCAGGATGCCGCCCACGATCTGCATGGCCACCAGCGGCACGATGCTGCCGATGCGCAGCCCGCGCCACAGCAGGAACGGCGTGCCGACCACCAGGCAGGCCTGGGCAAAGAAGAGCGAGACGGGATTCAAGGCGACGGGCGGATCGAGAGAAGTGGAACAAGGAGGTGGGCGCGGCAGGCGCCCACCATGCGTGCATCCAGAGGCGCTACTTAGCCTTCGGCACGCGCCCCATCAGGTAGAACTCTTCGTTCGGCCGCATGCTGATGGTGTTCGCCATGCGATTGGAAAGGCTGAAGAAGGCGGTGATGGCAGCGATATCCCAGGCGTCCTCATGGCTGAACCCATGCTTGGCCAGCACCGCGAAATCGGCGTCGCCAACCTCGGCCGAGGCCTCGCAGACCTTGAGGGCAAAATCGAGCATCGCGCGCTGGCGCGGCGTGATGTCGGCCTTGCGGTAGTTGACCGCCACCTGGTCGGCCAGCGTCGGCTTCTTCTCGTAGATGCGCAGGATGGCGCCGTGCGCCACCACGCAGTAGAGGCACTGGTTGGCGCCCGAAGTGGCTACCACGATCATCTCGCGCTCACCCTTGGAGAGGCCGCCTTCCTTGAGCATCAGCGCATCGTGGTAGGCGAAGAAGGCGCGGAACTCATCCGGCCGGTGGGCCAGCGTCAGGAACACGTTCGGCACGAAGCCCGCCTTGTCCTGGACTTCCAGGATGCGAGCCCGGATGTCCTCGGGCAGGTCCGCGATGGCGGGAACCGGGTAACGGCTCAGCGGGGGTGGCGATGCGGTCATGGTGGTCTCCTTCGGGGGTGTCCCCCTCGATGCACTGCGCATGAACCGCCCGCGCTGGCTGCCGCGGGCAGCGGGAATTCAGCTGGCTGCGCCGGCTTACTGGGTGGCGAACTGGATCTTGTGCAGCCCGGCGTAGAGCCCCTCGGACGAGAGCAGCTCGGCGTGGCTGCCGTGCTCCGCTACCCGCCCGTGGTCGAGCACCACGATGCGATCGGCGTTCTCGATGGTCGACAGGCGGTGCGCGATGACCAGCGTGGTCCGGCCGACCATCAGGGCCTCCAGCGCGGCTTGCACCTGGCGCTCGGATTCCGAGTCGAGCGCCGAGGTGGCTTCGTCGAGGATCAGGATCGGCGCGTCCTTGTACAGCGCGCGCGCAATCGCCATGCGCTGGCGCTGGCCGCCGGACAGCTTCATGCCGTTGTCGCCGATATTGGTCTCGAGACCTTGCGGCAGGCCCTTGATCACATCGGTCAGGTAAGCGGCGGCCAGCGCGCGCTCGACACGCGCCATGTCGATCTGCGTCGCCGGATGCACGCCATAGGCCACGTTGGCGGCAACCGTGTCGTTGAACAGCACCACGTCCTGGCTGACAAAGGCGATCTGGCGGCGCAGGTCCTGCAGCGAGAACGCGTCGATGGTCCTGCCGTCCAGCAGGATGCGACCCTCGGTTGGGTCGAAGAAGCGCGGCACCAGGTTGACCAGCGTGGTCTTGCCGCTGCCCGACGGCCCCACCAGCGCCACCACTTCACCGGCGCTGACGTTGAAGTTGATGTTGTCCAGCGCCGGGCGGGCGGCCTCGCCGTAGCGGAAGCCCACCTTCTCGAACACCAGTTCGCCACGCGCGCGCTCGAGCGGCAGGCCGCCGTCTTGCGGCTCGACCGGCTCGTCGATCAGGCCGAAGATCATCTCGGCCGCAGTCAGGCCGCGCTGCAGCGGCTGGTTCAGGTCGGTCAGGTGCTTGAGCGGCGAGACCAGCAGCAGCATCGCCATCACAAAGCCGGTGAAGCTGCCCACCGTCGTGTGGTTGGACTGCGACTGGATCATCGCGATGGTGAGGATGACAGACAACGCCAGCGCCGCCAGGAATGCCGTGACGGGCTGGTTCAGCCCGCCCGCCACTGCCATGCGCATGGAATAGCCACGCAGGCGCTCGGCCATGGCCGCGAAACGCGACGTCTCATACGCCTCGCCGCCATGCAGCTTGACCACCTTGTAGCCACCGGCGGCTTCCTCGACCACGTAGGCCGCGGTGTTGGTCAGCGCCTGGTGATCGCGATTGAGGCGGCGCAGGCGGCGATTGACCTTGGCCATGACAAAACCGATGACCGGCAGGATCACCGCCACCACCAGCGTCAGGCTCCAGTTGGTATAGAACAGGTAGACGAGCAGCGCCAGCACGGTGAGCGAGTCGCGCACCAGGGTGATCAGCACGCCAGTCAGGATCTGCATGACCTGGTTGACTTCGAAGATCACCGCATTGATCAGCGACGCCGCGGTGTTGCGATGGTAGAACAGCGCGGGCGCATGCAGCATGCGCTGGAACATCTGCATGCGCATCTTCAGCAGCACCCGGTTGGAGATCAGGGCGAGCAGGTAGCCGGAAGCGAACTGCGCCACCCCGCGTACCAGTGCCACGCCGATCAGCAGGGCCGGCACGTGCCAAAGCTTGCCGGCATAGGCCCCGCCGAAACCGTTGTCGAGCAGGTCGTTGACGACCTTGGGCATGATCCCTTCGGCGCCCGCCACAGCCGCCATCGCGATGATGGCGACGATGAAGACGCGCATTTCCGGGCGCAGGTAGGACCAGACTCGCTTCAGGGTGTCGGCTTCCTGTGCGGGGGGCGCATTTTGTTCTTGGACTTTCACGTTTTCTCCACCCCGTCGGCGCGGGGATACTTTGCTTGTACCGCGGCCAGCCCGAGCAACAGCCCGATCACGCCGGCATAAAAAACGATATTTGCCTGGTGCGCCATCGTCACCTGGGTCAGGCCGCTGATCAGGCTGGCCATGACGACGCCGATGCCGGAAGCGCACAAGCTGACGCCAAGGGGATTGGCGTTGCGCCTGCATACGCCTAGCAACCGCCAGAACAGGACACCAGGGACCAGAAACAAGCCCAGCAATGCCAGCATGCCCGGCATGCCCATTGTCGCTGCGGCCTCGAGGACATCATTGTGCGCGTGCTCAAGGGTGCAAACGTCAGACGACCCATGCTCCTTGCAGAAGATGGAAGATTGAGGGATACGCGCGAACTGTCCGACCCCGACGCCAAGCCATGGATGCAAGTGGATCGATTCCAGCGCCATTTGCCAGAGCTTCAACCGTGCACCCACCGACGTTTCGGTATTCCCGTGCTGGAACTGCTCCCATTGTCCCCGCACAAGGTCGACCCGCTGCGCGACGGGGCTGCCAGGCACCAGATAGAATCCCGCAGCCAAGGCAGCGATGAGCACCACGGCGCCAAAGAACTTCGCCGGCCTCATGCTCGGGTAGCGAACAAAGAGCAGCGGGATCATCGTGATAAACAATGCCAGCCAAGCGCCGCGCGTGCCATTCACAATCAGCACCGAACCCGCGAGAGCCAGGTCTAGCCAGGCAACCAGATGCGACTTGCGGCTGGTCCCAGGCCGCACGAAGCCAATCAGCCCCAATGCGGCAACCATGTTCCCGAACGCAATGGCCTGGGTCCAGGCCGACGGCCGTGGATCGTTGAGGACCCAGTACTGGAACAGGACAACCACTAGGCTCATCGCCAAAGCGATCGTAATACCACGCCAGATCCGCTGCGGGTCTGGCGCGATTTTGAGGATAACCAGGCATGTCACCAACAAAAGGAGGATGCGTGAAGGGTTATCCATCACGTTCCAGGGGACGTGAAAATAGAGCTTGGAACCCAGGAAGACAAGCACCAAAGCTAGAATAGCGAGCCCGATGGGGCACAGCGTGGCGCGATACTGCGATAACGTGGGCCCCATGCCGCGATGGACAATCAACGCCAGCAGCAAGATGGCGCCCAGGAAAATGCCGGCGCCCTTCGGCACGCACAGTAGCAGGATTGGGAATGCCAGAACTAGCGCATTGGTAAAAGCGGTCACTTTTCCGGCACGGAACATCATAAACAAGCTCTATGAGAATCTCAGTCGTACTAATTACAAAAAACGAGGCACATAACATCCGGGAGTGCCTGGAAAGCGTGTCCTGGTGCGACCGCGCGATTATAGTGGATTCAGGTAGCCGGGACGGCACGGTCGAGCTGGCCCGAAGCCTGGGTGCGGAGGTCTTCGAAACCGAGCACTGGCCCGGCTTCGGCGCCCAGAAAAACCTGGCGGTATCGAAGGCCGACGGCGACTGGATCTTCTCCATCGACGCCGACGAACGGGTCACCCCCGAGCTGCGCGACGAGATTCTCGCCGCGGTGGCATCCGGCCAGTCCGATGCGTACGAGGTGCCTCGGCTGTCGCGCTTTTGCGGCCGCTTCATCCGCCACGGCGGCTGGTACCCCGACTACGTCACACGGCTGTTCCGCCGTGGCCGCGCCCGCTTCACCGACGATCTCGTGCACGAGCGCGTGGTAGCCGATGCGCCGGTCGGCAGGCTCAATTCGCCGCTGCTGCATTACACCTATGACGATTTCTCGCAGGTGCTGCAAAAGATCGACAAATACTCCAGCCTGGGCGCCCAGCAGGGATTTGCCCGCGGCAAGACGGCGTCGCCCGCCAGCGCCGTGCTGCATGGCGCCTGGGCATTCCTGCGCACCTACCTGCTGCGCCGCGGCTTCCTGGACGGCGCGCAGGGGCTCGGCGTGGCGCTGATGAATGGCCAGGCCAGCTATTACAAATACATCAAGCTGTGGTACCTGCAGCAGACGAGCGAGCAGCAGGTGCCGCCACGGTAGGGGCTGCCGCCCCTGCCTGAGGTGCACCCAGCAGCTCCTCGACACAAGCGCTGAAGGCCGCCGAGGTGGGGCCGAAGCCCATCTGCTCGATGTGGACCGCCGCATAGGCCAGCAGGCGGGCGCGCAGCGGCGCGTCCTCGAGCCCGAGGCGGATCGCCTCCGCCAGCGCCGGCACATCGCCAACCGGCGTCAGCAGGCCGGCCTTGCCCTCGGCCAGGATCTCGCGCGGGCCCACCGGGCAATCGGTGCTCACCACCAACTGGCCCAGCGCCATGCCTTCGAGCAGCACATTGGGCAGCCCCTCCATCTTGGAGCTGAACGCCATCAGCCGAGCATGGTGGATCCACGCATAGGGATTGGCCTGGAAGCCGGCAAAGCTGACGCGCTCGCTGATGCCGAGCTCGCGCGCGAGCGCTTCGAGCCGGCCGCGCGAAGCGCCGTCACCCACCAGCACCAGCCGCTCGCACAAGCCCGTGCCCCTGACCAGCGCCGCGTAGGCCCGCAGCAGCGTGGTGAAATCCTTCTGGCTTTCCTCCAGCCGCCCCACCGAAACGATGTAGGGATAAGCCAGCGGGGTGAAAGGCGCCTTGCCGAGCGCGCGAATGCGATCGAGGTCGGTGGCGTTGTACAGGCGGATGAATTTGTCGGCGGCCTCGGGAATCAGCGCCCGCGCGTCGGCCAGCATGCTGTCGTTGAGCACCACGATGCGGTCATAGTGCTCGCGGCACTGGCGCCTCAGCTTGCGCAGCTTGCGACGGTTCTCGCGCTCCAGGTGGGCCACGCTGAAATGCTGGTAGCCGATCATCGGCACCGGCAGGCGGCCGGTCAGCCGCGAGAGCGACATGTCGTAGTCGATAACCAGGTCATAGTCCCGTGCGATGCCGCGAAAGCGCCGGTTGACCAGCGGCTTGCGCAGCGGTGGCAACAGCACTTCTTCATAGATCTTGCCCAGCGGGCCCAGCCTGCCGGCTTTTTTCAGTTGCCGGCAGCGCGAGAGCCAGGCCTCCGGCGCGAGGACATGGATCTTGACGTCCGGCGGCAACATCGCGCGGAAATGCGTCTCCAGCGCCTCGGTCGGATAGGTCAGCGTCAGGCCGATCTCGAAGCGCTCTCGATCCAGCGAGGCCAGCAGCGATACCAGCGAGGTCTCGATGCCGCCGCGCAGGAAGTGGGTCAGGTGGAAGAGGATGCGTTGCTTGGCCATGCGGGGCTTGTGTGATCCATGGAAAGACGAAGATGGACGGCAGCAAAGCCGGCCAGGGCGGCGCTATGCCGTTGCCGCCCCGCCGGCAAGCCCGGGTCAGCCGTACAGCATGCGGACATTCTCGCCAGACAGGGCCGTGCGGAAGCTTGCCAGGGCATCGTCGGATGGCGTGACCAGCCACTGCCGGCCCAGCTCCGCCTCGCAGCGCGCGCCGGTGGTGGCGTAGCTCACGCGCACCGGCACGCCGGGCGTATTGGCCACGTTCGCCAGGTAGGGCGTAAGCAACTCGCGCAGCAGTTCGGTGGAGGCATTGCCGTTGAACGCCAGGCCTACCGCCTCGGCGTACTTGGCGCGCGCCGCCACCAGGTCCATCACCGATTCGGCGGTGAAGCGCACGCCACCGGTAAAGGTGTCGTGGCGGGCATTGCCCTGCACGATGACCATCTCGTCCTCGCGGAACATATGGCGGTTGGCATCGAACAATTCGTTGAACACCGTCATCTCGACCTGCCCGGTGCCGTCGTCGAGCAAGACGATCAGCATCTTGCCGCGCTGCGTCATCTGGGTGCGCATGCCGGTGATGACACCGGCGATGACCTTGCCGCGCACGTCGCGGCCGTAGCCGCCGCCGTTGCCCTGCACTTCCTTTTCCAGGCCGGCCAGCGTGCCCTTGAGGAAGTGGCCGACTTCGTCGCGATAGGCGTCGAACAGGTGGCCGGAGAAATAATAGCCCAGCGCCTGCTTTTCTTCCTGCAGCATGCGCTTGGGCGCCCAGGCCGGCTCGTCGACCAGCTCGGGGCGGTGCGATTCGCCAGCGTCGGCCATCAGGTCGAACAGCGACACCTGGTTGGCCGATTCGGCCTTCTGCTCGGCGGCTTCCATGGCGCGCGACACCGAGGCCAGCAACTGGCCGCGATTGTCGTTGAGGCTGTCGAAGGCGCCGGCGCGGATCAGCGCCTCGATGGTGCGGCGGTTGACCTGGCGGCGGTCGACGCGCTCGCAGAAATCGAACAGGTCGGCAAAGGGCTTTTCCTCGCGGGCACGCAGGATGTCCTCGATGGCGCCCTGCCCCGAACCCTTGATGCCGCCAAGGCCGTAGCGGATGGTCTTGGCATCGGTCGGCGCGAAGCGGTATTCGCTGGCGTTGACGTCAGGCGGCAGCACCTGGAGCTTGTTGAGCTTGCAGTCATCAAAAAGGATCTTGACCTTGTCGGTATCGTCCATGGCGAGCGACATATTCGCTGCCATGAACGCGGCCGGATGGTGCGCCTTGAGCCAGGCCGTGTAGTAGGCCAGCAAAGCGTAAGCGGCCGCGTGCGACTTGTTGAAGCCGTAGCCCGCGAACTTTTCCATCAGGTCGAAGGTATCGTCCGCCTTCTCGGCGGTCAGGCCGTTCTTGGCCGCACCCTCGCGGAACAGCTCGCGGTGCTGGGCCATTTCCTCGGCCTTCTTCTTGCCCATGGCGCGGCGCAGCAAGTCGGCGCCGCCCAGCGAGTAGCCGCCGATGATCTGCGCCATCTGCATCACCTGCTCCTGGTAGACCATGATGCCGTAGGTCTCCTTGAGCACCGGCTCGACGCGCGGGTCCGGGTACTCCACCTTCTCGCGGCCGTGCTTACGGGCGCAGAAGCTGGGGATCAGGTCCATCGGGCCCGGGCGGTAGAGCGCCACCAGCGCGATGATGTCCTCGAAGCGGTCAGGCTTGGCGTCCTTCAGCATGCCCTGCATGCCGCGGCTTTCCAGCTGGAACACCGCGACAGTGTTGGCCGTCTTGAGGATGTCGAATGCCTTGCTGTCGTCGAGCGGGATGTGGCTGCAGTTCCAGTCCGCCATGGACGGGTCGAGCCGGCGGATATAGCGCTCGGCCCAGTCCAGGATGGTCAGCGTGGTCAGGCCCAAGAAGTCGAACTTGACCAGGCCGGCCGCTTCCACGTCGTCCTTGTCGTACTGGCTGACCACACCGCTCATGCCGTCGTTCTGCGCGCCCTGCGTATAGAGCGGGCAGAAGTCCGTCAGCTTGCCCGGGGCGATCAGCACGCCACCGGCGTGCATGCCGACGTTACGCGTCATGCCTTCCACGCGCTGCGCCAGCTCCAGCAACTGGCGCACTTCTTCTTCATTCTTCTCGCGCTCGGTCAGCAGCGGCTCTTCCTTCTTGGCTTCCTCGATGGTGACGAGCTTGCCCGGCTTGAAGGGGATCAGCTTGGCGATGCCGTCGACAAAGCCGTAGCCCAGGTCCAGCACGCGGCCCACGTCGCGCACCGCCGCCTTGGCGGCCATGGTGCCGAAGGTGGCGATCTGCGATACCGCGGCGTGGCCGTACTTCTCCTTCACGTACGTGATCACGCGATCGCGACCCTGCTGGCAGAAGTCGATGTCGAAGTCGGGCATCGAAACCCGTTCCGGATTCAGGAACCGCTCGAACAGCAGCGCGTACTTGAGCGGATCCAGATCGGTAATGCCGAGCGCATAGGCCACCAGCGAACCGGCGCCGGAGCCCCGTCCCGGGCCAACCGGCACGCCGTTGTTCTTGGCCCAGTTGATAAAGTCCGCCACGATCAGGAAGTAGCCGGGGAAGCCCATCTTGATGATGGTGCCGGTCTCGAACTCCAGCCGCGCGTAGTACTCGGGGCGCTTGGCCTCGCGCACGGCTTCGTCGGGGAACAGTACCGCCATGCGCTTTTCCAGGCCTTCCTTGGCCAGGTGCACGAGGTAGTCGTCGAGCGACATGCCGTCGGGCGTGGGAAACAGCGGCAGGCGCGGCTTGCCCAGCTCCAGCGTGAGATTGCAGCGGCGCGCGATCTGCACCGCGTTTTCCAGCGCGGACGGGATGTCGGCGAACAGCGCGCACATCTCGTCCTGGGTCTTGAAATACTGGTCGGTGGTGAAGCGCCGCACGCGGCGGGGGTTGGCCAGCAACTCCCCTTCGGCGATGCAGGTGCGAGCCTCGTGCGCGGTGAAATCGTCGGGCGTCATGAACTGCACCGGATGCGTTGCCACCACCGGCAGGCGCATCCTGGCCGCCAGCTGCACCGCCTGCTGCACATAAGCATCGGTGCCAGGCAGGCCGGCGCGCTGCAACTCGATGTAGAAACGCTGCGGGAACACCTTGGCCCAATGCGCGGCAGCCTGCGCCGCAGCCGCATCGTTGCCGTTGGCCAGCGCCATGCCGATGTCGCCGCCCATGGCGCCGGACAGCGCAATCAGGCCGGTAGCCAGCGGCTGGCCCTCTTCGCCGGTTTCGTCGAACCAGGCCGGGTCGATCTCGGCGCGGCCGCGGTACTGGTTGGAAAGCCATGCGCGCGACAGCAGCACGCAGAGGTTGAGATAGCCAATCCGGTCCTGGACCAGCAGCAGCAGCCGCGCCGGCTTGTCGCGATCGTCGGCGTTGGTGAGCCAGACGTCGGCGCCGACCACGGGCTTGACGCCACCGCCGCGCGCTTCCTTGTAGAAGCGGATCAGGCCGAAGGCATTGGCCAGGTCGGTCAGGGCGAGCGCGCCCATGCCATCGGCGGCCGCAGCCTTGACGGCATCGTCCAGGCGCACGATGCCGTCGACGACGGAGTATTCGGAATGGAGACGGAGATGAACGAAGCGAGGTGCAGACATGGCCGTAATTGTACCGGCTCGGCATGCCCTCGCCTGCCTTCTTTGCGCCACGCACCCGATGGCAAGACCGAGCCGAGCGCTCGGAAAAGCCCGGCACGAGGCCTGCAAGGCGCTATAATTTCGCCTTTCCAATCAGGCAGTTACCGCGCACTCATACGGCGCGGGCCCGTTGCGCGCCACCTATGCAGATCGTAAACATCTCCGCTTACAAATTCGTCTCGCTGGACGACATCCCGGTCTTGCGCCCGGAAATGCGCGCGCGCTGCGAAGCACACGGGCTCAAGGGCACGATCCTGCTCGCGCCGGAAGGCATCAACCTGTTCCTGGCCGGCGTGCGCGAGGCCATCGACGGCTTCGTCGGCTGGCTGCACGCCGACCCGCGCTTTGCCGATATCGAGCCCAAGGAAAGCCTGTCGGAGAACCAGCCCTTCAAACGCATGCTGGTGCGCGAGAAGAAAGAAATCATCACCATGAAGATGCCGCTGATCCGCCCCGAGGCGGGCCGCGCGCCGGCAGTCAAGCCGGTCGAGCTCAAGCGCTGGCTGGACCAGGGCCACGACGATGCCGGCCGCCCGGTGGTGATGCTGGATACACGCAATGCCTTTGAAGTCGCGGTCGGCACGTTCGAGCAGGCGGTCGACTACGACATCGCCAAGTTCAGCGATTTCCCGCCGGCCATCGCCGCGCACAAGGCGGAGTTCGAAGGCAAGACCATCGTGTCGTTCTGCACCGGCGGCATTCGCTGCGAGAAAGCCGCCATCCACATGCAGGAAGCCGGCATCGAGCACGTCTACCAGCTCGAGGGCGGCATCCTGAAGTATTTCGAGGAAGTCGGCGGCAGCCACTATCAGGGCGACTGCTTCGTCTTTGACTACCGCACCGCGCTGAACCCCAGCCTGGAACCGGCCGGCCCCAAGCAGTGCTTTGCCTGCCGCGCCGTGGTCACCGCCGAGGAACAGCAAAGCCCGCACTACGTGGTGGGCAAGAGCTGCCCGCACTGCATCGGGGAAGACATCGAGCCGGCGGCTGCAGCCGCCTGAGCGCGAGGGCAGCCCTCAGGCTGCCAGCAAGTGGTAGAGGTTGCGCAACATGCCGGCAGTGGCGCCCCAGATAAACCGGTGGCCGCCATCCTCGCGCGGAAACGGCATGGCGTAGAACAGCCGCTCGCCGTCCACCCAGCGGAACAGGCGCTGCTGGTGATGCGACGGGTCCATCAGGAAACCCAGCGGCACCTCGAACACATCGGCAACCTCGCGCGCGTCGGGGCGCAGCGTGAAACCGTCGCGGACCAGGCCCACCACCGGGCTCACATGGAAGCCGGTGCCAGTGATGTAGTCGGGCAAGCTACCCAGCACTTCCACATAATCGCGCGCCAGCCCCACCTCTTCCTCGGTTTCGCGTAGCGCCGTGGCAGTCCGGTCGATATCGAACGCCTCGTGCCGCCCACCCGGGAAACTGATCTGCCCCGCGTGCGCGCTCAGGTTGGCGTTGCGCTCGGTCAGCAGCACGGTGAGCCCATCCTCTCGCTCCACCAACGGTACCAGCACGGCTGCATCGCGCAGCTTCAGGCTGCGGTCATAGGCGCGCGACTCATCGGTCAGCTCGGGGTCCCAGGCAGGCGGCGACTGGAGCCGGTGGCGGATGAACTCCGGCTGCAGGCGCACGTCGGCCAGCGGGGGGTGCCGGGTATCGGTGGCGACGATGGGGAGGGATTCGGGATCGAAGGCAGGACGCATAATCGTTGCGAGTATGACAGAAGCCAGCCAAAACGTTTGTGCTGCGACGCGGCAAACGTGGCACGCCGAGACGCAAAAAGGGCACCCGAGGGTGCCCTTTTTGCGCAGCTGCGACCGGCAAGCCGATCGCGGCAACTGGCGCCTTACTGAGCAGCAGCCTTGGCAGCAGCCTTGGCCGGTGCCGACTTGTATGCCAGCTTTTCCTTGATCCGCGCGGACTTGCCCGAACGCTGACGCAGGTAGTACAGCTTGGCGCGGCGGACGTCGCCACGGCGCTTCACTTCGATCGCGGCGATCAGCGGCGAGTACAGCTGGAACGTACGTTCCACGCCTTCACCCGACGAAATCTTGCGCACGATGAAGGACGAATTCAGGCCACGATTGCGCTTGGCAATCACGACGCCTTCATAAGCCTGGACGCGCTTGCGGCTACCTTCCACCACGTTCACGCTGACGATCACGGTGTCGCCGGGCGCGAATGCGGGGATGGTCTTGTTCGCGGTCAGACGCGCGATTTCGTCTTTCTCGATCAGCTCGATGATGTTCATCGTTTCTTCTCCTTGTCCATCATGCCGACGTTGTATGCCCCAGGCATGGCCTGGGCCCCGGCAGAGGATGGGGTTTCACTTGGCGGGAGCGAGCTCCCGCCCTTCTTTCGCCAGCCATGCCGACAGGAATTTCTCGTCGACCCGGCTTAGCAACCCTTGACTGCGCGCTGCCTCGATCAGATCGGGGCGCTTCTTCGCAGTATTTGCCAGCGCCTGCTGGCGCCGCCACTTCTCGATCTCGGCATGATGGCCCCCGAGCAAGATATCGGGCACCCGCACACCTTCGTATTCTTCCGGCCGCGTGTAGTGCGGACAATCCAGCAGCCCGTTGACGAAGCTGTCCTGGACAGCCGACTGGGCGTCGCCCAGTACACCCGGCAAATGCCTGACCACCGCGTCAATCACGGCCATGGCCGGCAACTCGCCGCCCGACAGCACGAAATCGCCGAGGCTGATTTCCTCATCGACCCGTCTCTCGATCAAGCGCTGGTCGATCGCTTCATAGCGGCCACACAGCATCACCAGGCCGGGGCGCTGCGCCAGCGACATCACTTTTTGGTGTGTCAGCGGCGCGCCTTGCGGCGACATCAGCACCACGTGCGGCCGTACCGGCTCAGACTGCGCCGCCTGCTGGGCGGAACACGCCGCGTCGATGGCATCTTCCAGCGGCTTGGCCAGCATCACCATGCCAGGGCCGCCGCCATAGGGGCGATCGTCGATGGTACGGTAGTTGTCGCTGGTGAAGTCGCGTGGATTCCAGGTGCGCAGCGTGTAGCGCTGCTGCTTTGCCGCCCGGCTGGTAATGCCCCAGTCGGTCAGCGCGCGGAACATCTCGGGAAACAGCGTGATTACGTCGAACTGCATCCGCCTCTCCCTTTACTTGCCCAACACTCGCCCACCGGCCATCGCCGGCCAAGCGCCCGCGCATTCACCAGCTCGGGCCCGCTCAGTAATCCAGGCCCCAGTCCACCACCACGCGCCGGGCCGAAATATCGACCGAGCGCAGGAATGCGTCGACAAAGGGAATCAGGCGCTCACCCGCCTTGCCATCGGGCAAGGCATGCGCCACCTGCAGGATCTGGTGCGCACCGTTGTCGATCAGCCCGGACACTTCGCCCAGCGACTCGCCCTGCTCATTGAACACGGCGCAGCCGATCAGATCGACCCAGTAGAATTCATTTTCATCCGGCGCGGGGAAATCCTCGCGACGAATCCAGACACGGCGACCCTTGAGCGCTTCCGAGTGGTTGCGCTCGGACACGCCGCTCGCCTGGGCCACCACGGTACCGCTGTGCTCGCGGGACTGCACGATCTTCACGCACAAGGCCTCGGAGGCAACGGCATCCGCTGCGCCAGCCAGGCCGGTTGGCGGCGGCTTCAACAGCCACCAGCGGCGCGCGTGCAACAGCGCGCTCGCATCGTCGGCATGCGGCTGGACCTTGATCCAGCCCCGTATTCCATAAGCCGCGCCGACATAACCGACCTCGATCAGGTCGTCCGGCAGCTTATCGGTATACGCCAGCGCCGCCGGCAACCCGGTTGCGCCGCGATTGAGACTGGGCTTTTCCTGCTCACCGGCCTCGCGCCGGGCCGAGGGCTCGAGCGGCACGTTGAGTGGCCGCCGCGCCGGGGCGCCTTGCTTGCGTTCTGTCACGTGTCGTTTGCCACGCGTCGCGAAACGCGCGTCACAACTATCAGGCTACAGCCTTGGCGGCGTTTTGCTTGACCAGACGGGCAACCGTCGGCGACAGCTGGGCGCCAACGCCGGTCCAGTACGTCAGGCGGTCTTGCACCAGACGCAGGCCTTCTTCGCTTGCCGAAGCCAGGGGATTGTAGAAACCAATACGCTCGATGAAACGGCCATCGCGACGATTACGCGAGTCAGCAGCGACGATATTGAAGAAGGGGCGCTTCTTGCTGCCACCGCGAGCCAGACGGATTACGACCATGGGTTTGATTCCTCAGAAAACTTGATGTTCGAACACGAAACGCAAGAGTATAGACCAAATTCCGAGGCCAAACAAACACTTAGAGCGATTGACGCGACACCCGGCCACAGGCATCGTGGTGAAAACCCCGACAGGAGAGCGCGCCATGCGTTTTCACCTTCACATTCGCAGCTTCCGGACCCTGCTCGCGAGCACTTTCGCGGCGTCCGTGGCAGCGATCTGGCTCAGCCCCGATGCCAATGCCGCCCTGCCTCTGGAGCAGATCCAGCTGCCGCCAGGCTTTCGCATCGAATTGCTGAGCGCGGAGGTGCCGGAAGCACGTGGCATGACCCTGTCGCCGGGGGGCACGCTCTTTGTCGGCACCCGCGGCGAAGGCAAGGTGTATGCAATCCGCAACCCGCTGGCGCCCGCCCCGAAAATCAGGACCGTCGCCACCGGCCTGACCATGCCGGTAGGCGTGGCCTTCCGCGACGGCGCGCTTTACGCCTCTTCGACCTCGCGGATCGTCCGGCTGGATGACATCGATGCCCGCCTGGACAACCCGCCCAAGCCCGTTGTGGTAAGCGATCGCTTCCCCTCTGAAACGCATCATGGATGGAAGTTTATCGCCTTTGGCCCGGATGGCTATCTCTATGTGCCGGTCGGCGCCCCCTGCAATATCTGCGCACCCGACGAAAACCGCTACGGCAACATCATGAAGATGAAGCCCGACGGCACCGACTTGCAGGTCGTGGCCAAGGGGGTGCGCAATTCGGTGGGCTTCGACTGGCACCCGGCCACCCGCCAGCTCTGGTTCACCGACAACGGGCGCGACATGCTGGGGGACGATGTGCCCGACGACGAGCTCAACCGGGTGACACGGGCCGGCCAGCACTTCGGCTACCCGTACTGCCACGCCGGCAGCGTTGCCGACCCGGAGTTCGGCAAGCAGCGCGCCTGCTCCGAGTTCGAGCCGCCGGTGGCAAAGCTGGGCGCCCACGTCGCCGCGCTCGGCATGCGCTTCTATACCGGCACGCAATTCCCCGCCGAATACCGCAACAACATTTTCATTGCCGAGCACGGCAGCTGGAACCGAACCAAGCCGATCGGCTACCGCATCGTCCGAGTGGTGCTGAACGAGCGCGGCCAGGCGGTGCGCCAGGAGGTGTTCGCGCAAGGCTGGCTGCAGGGCGACAAACCCTGGGGCCGGCCCGTCGATGTCCAGGTTGCCCTGGACGGCTCACTGCTGGTCAGCGACGACATGGCGGGCGCGGTATATCGCATCCGCTACGCACCCTGAACCCTTGCCGCGCTCGGGATACGGCGCGGCTCTCGGGACAGTAGCGAAACAATCCGTTACACCGGTAACGGCTTTAGCATAGGCGCGCCGAAGACGCGTGCGTACCATGAACCCATATCTCGAACAACCTCACCACGCGACAGGATACTGGGATTCCGCATGCTCCCCCGCACCCTCCTGCGCGACTCGGTGGCTGGCATCCTGTTGGCCGTTTCTTTGCTCGGCCTCACTGCTGTCAGCCATGCACAGGTCGCGTTTTGGCAACATAGCCGGCCCGAAGGCCGGAATGTGAGCAATGCGCAAAGCCAGCCTGGCCAGGGCGCATGGGCGATGGCGAGCGTACGCGCTGAACGGCAAGACCATGTGCGGGCCCAGATCGAACGAATGGAAGCCCGCGCGCGCGCCGATGACCGCCTGAATGGCCGCCCCCAGCCGCCCCAGGAACGCGGCGATGAACGCAACCGGCAGCCCGATCGCAATATGCAAGGCGACAACGGGCGCGGCGAGCAGCGCAGCTCCGGCATGGGCCCGGGCTGGCAAGCGCGCGGACGAGACGGCGGCCGCTAGGCACGCCGGCCCCCTCCCCACTTTTCTTTCTGGCTGATTGCCCTGCCCGCGGCGATCAGCGCTCCGCCTTGCTTCCCCCTCCTCGACGATGTGCCGCGAAAGGAACTCTCGCGGGTATTGCTCGTCCGACGCGTGTAGCCTCCTGCCTTGCTCGGCCGGCGTCCGCTCGCGTTTTCCGCCAGCGTACAATGAGCGCCGACGCCAGCCTGACTGGCACTCACCTGAGTTTGCGTCGGCCGCCCCTGCCGGCCATTAACCTAGCTGTCGCCCCATGCCTGCCGCCACCCAAGTTTCAGCCCCCGCTACCCCCAAGCCGCTTCAGGGCAAATCCAAACTGATCACGGTCGCACTGGCCTTCCTGTTCGGCACCGTGGGCCTGCATCGCTTCTACCTAGGTGGCTTGCGCGATAAATTTGCCTGGGCGCACCTGCTGGCGGCACTCGCCGGGGTCATCGGCATCATGTCGATGCAGACGGGCGCGGGCTCGCCGGCCCTGAACTGGACCTTCGCCATTGCCGGCGGCACGTCGGTAATCAGCGCGTTCCTGGCGGCCATCGTGTATGGCCTGCGCCCCGACGATAAATGGGATGCCCGCTTCAACCCGCATGGCACGCCGACTCGTTCGGGCTGGCCCGTCGTGATCCTGGTCATCCTGTCCCTGCTGATCGGTACGGGCCTGTTGATGGCGGGCCTGGCCATCAGTTTCCAGACCTTCTTCGAATCCCAGGTCGAAGCCGCGCGCGCCTTGTCGCAGTAAGCCCCAGGCCCCGCGCCCCAGCGCCGATGCACTTCGACCTGCTGGACATCGCCGTGTTCGTGCGCGCAGCGTCGCTGGGCAACCTCTCTGCCGCGGCGCGCGATCTCGGGCTGTCTACATCCTCGGCCAGCAGCCGCCTGGCGCAACTCGAGCAGCAACTCGGCGCGCGACTGCTGCACCGGACCACGCGCCGCATCTCCCTGACCGGCGAGGGCGAGCGCTTCCTCGAACATGCCGCGCAATTGCTCGACACGGCCGACCAGGCCGCGCAGTCGGTAGGCCACGGCGCGCAAGCGCCCCAGGGGCAGCTGCGGGTCACAGTGCCCGCCTCCTTCGGCCGCCAGCACGTCTCGCCGGCCATTCCCGCCTTCCTCGCTGCCTATCCCGGCCTGACACTGGACCTGCGCCTGACCGACCAGGTGATCGGCCTGGTCGAGGCCGGCGTTGACGTGGCATTGCGCATGGGCGCGTTGCCGGACTCATCCCTGGTAGCACGCCCCCTGGCCCCGAGCCATCGCACCGTTTGCGCTTCGCCCGCCTATCTCGCCGCGCACGGCACGCCCCGGCACCCGGAAGACCTGCGCAACCACAATTGCATCGTGCTGGGCGACCAGGCCTCCTGGCAGTTCGACACGGCGCTGGGCAAGACCGCGGTGGCGGTCAGCGGCAACCTGCGCACGGACAATGGCGAAGTTATCCGGGATGCGATCCTGGCTGGCATGGGGCTGGCGCTCAAGTCCACCTGGGATGTTGGCCCCCACTTGCGCAGCGGTGCGCTGGTCAGCGTGCTCCCCGATTACCCGGTGCTGCCCGCCGTGTCGATCTGGGCGGTCTATCCCAGCCGTCGCCAGGTCCCCGCGAAGACACACGCGTTTATCGATTTCTTTGCCGCGCGCTTCGGCTCCCCACCCTACTGGGACTGCCCCTAGGCAGGTCTTCCGCCTATTCAGCCTCTTCTGCCTCTTCGGCCCGGTAAAAACACGCCTTGGCTGTTTACGCGAAACACTGTATAAATATACAGTACCAACCGTAGCCGCAGGACCGCCGACGTGACGACCCAACCTCCCTCCTCCAGCCCGCTGAAAGGCCGGGCGGCGCGCTCGAACGATGTCAGCCGGTTCGACGCCTGGACCCGCGAGCGGGTCGCCGACGAGTCCCAAGCCTTCGATGAGCCAGAGACACCCCAGATCCAGACCATTGTCTTCACGGAGAAGGCCAAGCGCATCATTTCGCGCAACCAGTCGCCAGACCTGCCGTTCGACGCGTCCATCAATCCGTACCGCGGATGCGAGCATGGCTGCATCTATTGCTATGCCCGGCCCAGCCATGCCTATCTGGGGCTTTCGCCGGGCCTCGACTTCGAAACCCGCCTGTACGCAAAAGACAACGCCGCCGCCCTGCTCGAGGCCGAGCTGGCTCACCGCAACTATGTACCGACGGTAATCGCGCTGGGAGCCAATACCGACCCTTACCAGCCCATCGAGCGGGATCTCAAGATCACGCGCGGCGTCCTGGAAGTGCTGGAGCGGTTCAACCATCCGGTGGCCATCACGACCAAGTCGGGCGTGGTCACGCGCGACATCGACATCCTGCAGCGCATGGCGGCCAAGAACCTGGTCCGGGTCCATATGTCCGTCACGTCGCTCAAGAATGAGATCGCCCGCACGCTGGAGCCCCGCGCCAGCGCGCCGGCGCGCCGCCTGGCCGCCATCGCGGCCCTGAGCAAGGCCGGCATTCCGGTGGGGGTGATGGTGGCGCCGGTCATTCCGAGCCTGACCGATCCGGAAATGGAGTCCATCCTCGAGGCGGCAGCCAAGGCCCGGGCGAAAACGGCGGCGTATATCCTGCTGCGCCTACCGCGCGAGGTGGAGCAGTTGTTCTCCGAGTGGCTGGCCACCTACCATCCGCTGCGCGCCCGGCATGTGGAGAGCCTGGTCGCGCAAATGCGCGGGGGCCAGGCCTACGACTCCCGGTTTGGCACGCGCATGACCGGCACGGGCATCTTTGCCGAACTGCTGCGCAAGCGCTTCAAGCTCGCCTGCCAGCGCTTCGGGCTTAACGCCGAGCGCCATCCCCTGACCACCGAGCATTTTTCCCGGGCGAGCGCCGCGCCGCAGATGTCGCTGTTCTAGGCCGTGTTGCGAGATACAGCAGGCCAGCGCGGTTTCAGGCGTGCGGGGCCTTCTCGTCGACCGCGATCGCCAGCGTTTCCTTGATCTCTTCCATCACCACGTAGCTCTTGGACTGCGCGGCGCCCGGCAACTGCAGCAGGATGTCGCCCAGCAGGCGGCGATACTCGCCGATCTCGCGGATGCGGGCCTTGATCAGGTAGTCGAAATCGCCCGAAACCAGATGGCACTCTAGTACCTCCGGGATGCGCGACACCTCGCGGCGAAACTGCTCGAACATATTGCCGGATTTATTGCCCAGCGAGATCTCGACAAACACCAGCAGGCCGCTGCCGAGCAGCGCGGGATTCAGGCGCGCGTAGTAGCCCATGATGACGCCGTCGCGCTCCATGCGCTTGACCCGCTCGATGCATGGCGTGATGGTCAGTCCGACCGCTTCCGCCAGTTCCTTCATCGACATGCGCCCGTCCGCCTGGAGCAAGGCCAGGATCTTCCGATCCAGCCGGTCCAGGCTGCGCACGGGCTGACGACTTGTTCTCATTAGTTCTTCCTGTTTCCCTGAAAATTACGACAACTATGACTACCAATATTTCAATAGTATAGATGTAAATACTTTATCCATTCTATTTCTTGGTTGCGAGCCTCCAACTATGCGTGTTCTCGTTCTTGGCAGTGGCGTAATTGGCGTTACCAGCGCCTGGTACCTGGCCCGTGCCGGCCACGAAGTCACCGTGATCGACCGTGAGGCCGCGCCCGCGCTTGGGACCAGTTTTGCCAATGCCGGCCAGATCTCCCCGGGCTATGCATCGCCCTGGGCCGCGCCCGGCGTGCCGCTCAAAGCCATCAAATGGATGTTCCAGGAGCACGCCCCGCTCTCCATCAAGCCGGACGGCACGCTGTTCCAGCTCCAATGGATGTGGCAGATGCTGATGAACTGCAGCGCCGAGCGCTATGCCGTCAACAAGGAACGCATGGTGCGGCTGGCCGAGTACAGCCGCGACTGCATCCGGGCCCTGCGCGCCGATACCGGCATCGCCTACGAAGGCCGCCAGCAAGGCACGCTGCAACTCTTCCGCACCGCCGAGCAGCTCGACGGTGCCGCCAAGGACATTGCCGTGCTGGAACAAGCCGGCGTGCCCTACCAGTTGCTATCGCGCGAGGAACTCGCCGCCAGCGAACCGGCCCTGGCCGCCGTCAGCCACAAGCTGAGCGGCGGCCTGCGGCTACCCAACGATGAAACCGGCGACTGCCAGCTGTTCACCCGGCAACTCGCCGCCATGGCCGAGGGCCTGGGCGTGCAGTTCCACTACAACCGCTCCATCGACGGGCTGCTGACCAAGGGCGATGCCGTTACCGGCGCCATGGTTGGCGGCCAGCCCGTCTTGGCCGACCTGGTCGTGGTAGCGCTGGGTAGCTGGTCGACGCCGTTCGTGAAGAACGTCCTGCCGGGCCTGTCGAACCTGCCGGTCTATCCGCTCAAGGGCTTCTCGCTCACGGTGCCGATGACCAATGCGGACCGCAGCCCCGTTTCCACCGTGCTCGACGAAACGTTCAAGGTGGCGATCACGCGCTTCGACGATCGCATCCGCGTAGGCGGCATGGCACAGATCGTCGGCTACGACCGCTCGCTCGACCCGGCCAAGCGCCGCACGCTGGAGCATGTGGTCACAGACCTGTTCCCGGGCGCGGGCGATGTCAGCCGCGCCAGCTTCTGGACCGGCCTGCGCCCGATGACGCCGGACGGCACCCCCATCGTCGGCCCCACGCCGCTCAAGGGACTGTGGCTCAATACCGGCCACGGCACGCTGGGCTGGACCATGGCCTGCGGCTCGGGCAAGCTGCTGTCGGACCTGGTGTCCGGCACCGCGCCGGCGATCCGCGCGGACGACCTATCGGTCATGCGTTATCTCAAGCCGGCGAGAACGCACGCCGCGCCGCGTCACGCGACGGCCTGACCCGCGCACTGTTCCAACGCGCGATAAAAAAGGCGGCCCCGCGTGGCCGCCTTTTTCTTGCCTGGATCGGGAGGACCTCAGAACTGCGCTTCGCTCAGCGCATTGACCGGCGCCGCGCCCGCCACGACCGCATCGCGCAAGCCCGACGCCTGCGACAAGATGTGCTCAGCGAAGAAATGCGCGGTAGCAATCTTGGCGTCGTGGAACGCCGGATCCTCGCTACGCTTCGCATCCGCGGCCAGCATCGCGCGGCCGAGCTGCCAGCCCGAAAATACGATGCCGCAGAGCTTCAGGTAAGGCACGCTGCCGGCAAACACGGCATTGGGATCCGACTTGGCATTGGCCACGACGAACGCCACCACGCCCTCCAGCGCCGCGCGCCCCTTGGCCAGTTGCGCTTGCACCGCGGTGAACGCCGCGCCACCATGCTTGCCCAGCGCGGCCTCGGTCTCGGCGATCTGCGCGCAGATC
>NZ_BAAILO010000172.1:28801-39123 GCF_054589115.1 Cupriavidus sp. 8B
CCTTCGTAGATCGGCAGGATGCGGGCATCGCGATAGTGCTGGGCCGCGCCGGTTTCCTCGATGAAACCCATGCCGCCGTGCACCTGCACGCCCAGGCTGGTCACATCGATCGACAGCTCCGTGCTCCAGCCCTTGACGATGGGCACCATGAACTCGTAGAACGCCTGGCTTTGCTTGCGCACCGCTTCGTCGGCGTGCTGGTGCGCCGTGTCGCACGCCGCCGCGGCCACATACGCTACCGCGCGCGCGCCTTCGATCAGCGAGCGCATGGTCATCAGCATGCGCTTGACGTCCGGGTGATGGATGATGGTCACCGCCTCGCGCACCGAGCCATCGACCGGACGGCTTTGCACGCGCTCGCGGGCAAAATTCACGGCCTGCTGGTAGGCCCGCTCCGATACGGCGATGCCTTGCATGCCGACCGAGAAGCGCGCCGAGTTCATCATGATGAACATGTATTCCAGCCCGCGGTTTTCCTCGCCGACCAGCGTGCCGATGGCGCCGCCGTGGTCGCCGAACTGCAGCACCGCCGTGGGGCTGGCCTTGATGCCCAGCTTGTGCTCGATCGACACGCAGTACGCGTCGTTGCGCGCGCCCGGCGAGCCGTCTTCACCCACCAGGAACTTGGGCACGATGAACAGCGAGATGCCCTTGACGCCCTCGGGTGCCGTGGGCGTGCGCGCCAGCACGAGATGGACGATGTTCTGCGCCATGTCGTGCTCACCGTAGGTGATGAAGATCTTGGTGCCGAACACCTTGTAGGTGCCATCGCCCTGCGGCTCCGCGCGCGTACGCACGGCGGCCAGGTCCGAGCCGGCCTGCGGCTCGGTCAGGTTCATGGTGCCGGTCCACTCGCCGGAGATCAGCTTGGGCAGGAAGGTGGCCTTCTGCTCGTCGCTGCCCGCGGTCAGCAGGGCCTCGATGGCGCCGTCGGTCAGCAACGGGCACAGCGCGAACGACAGGTTCGCCGTGTTCAGCATCTCGTTGCAGGCCGTGGCGATCAGCTTGGGCAAGCCCTGGCCACCGAACTCCTGCGGATGCAGCACGCCCTGCCAGCCACCTTCGCCAAACTGGCGGAACGCGTCCTTGAAACCGGGTGTGGTGGTGACCACGCCGTCCTTCCAGCTGCTGGGCTCGATGTCGCCGATGCGGTTGAGCGGCGCCACCACTTGTTCGTTGAATTTGGCCGCCTCGTCGAGCACCGCCTGCGCCGTCTCCGGCGTGGCGTCCTCGAAGCCGGGCAGCTTGCTGACGGCGTCAAGATCAGCCAGTTCGTTCATCACGAACAGCATGTCCTTGAGCGGGGCACGGTAGGTCATCGATGTCTCCGGTATGTATAAAAAAGCCGTTCTCGGGCGGGCCCGGAACGGCTAGTACTTCCTGATCGAGCCTGGCGCGTCAAACGCCGTGCCGGGCAGTGGGGATCAGCCCAGCGCCGCCACCAGTTCGGGCACGACGGTGTTCAGATCGCCAACCAGGCCGTAGTCGGCCACCGAGAAGATCGGGGCTTCGGCATCCTTGTTGATCGCGACGATCACCTTGGAGTCCTTCATGCCGGCCAGATGCTGGATCGCGCCGGAGATACCAACGGCGATGTACAGCTGCGGCGCAACGATCTTGCCGGTCTGGCCGACTTGATAATCGTTGGGCACGAAGCCGGCGTCCACGGCAGCGCGGGACGCGCCCATCGCGGCATTCAGCTTGTCGGCCAGCGGCGTCAGCACCTTGGTGTAGTTCTCGCCGGAACCCACGCCACGGCCACCGGACACGATGATCTTGGCAGCGGTCAGCTCGGGGCGGTCGCTCTTGGTGACTTCGCGCGAAACGAATTGCGAGATGCCAGCGTCGGCCACTGCGGGCAGGTTTTCGACGGCGGCCGAGCCACCTTCGGCTGCGGCGGCGTCAAAGCCGGTGCCGCGCACGGTGATGACCTTGACCTTGTCCGACGACTGCACGATCGAGATCGCGTTGCCGGCGTAGATCGGGCGCTCGAACGTGTCCGGGCTGTCGACCTTGGTGATGTCCGACAGCTGGGCTACGTCCAGCTTGGCCGCGACGCGCGGCAGGATGTTCTTGCCGTAGGCCGATGCGGGCGCCAGGATGTGGCTGTAGTCGCTGGCGATGGCCAGGACTTGCTCGGCCACGTTCTCGGCCAGGCCGTCGGCGAACTGCGGCGCATCGGCCAGCAGCACCTTGGACACGCCGGCGATCTTCGCGGCAGCAGCAGCAGCGGCAGCGGCATTGGCGCCAGCCACCAGCACGTGGACATCGCCGCCGCACTGGGCGGCTGCCGTCACCGTGTTCAGGGTAGCGGCCTTGATGGATTGGTTGTCGTGTTCAGCAATGACGAGTGCAGTCATGTTTTATCTCCTGGCGCGCTCAGATGACCTTGGCTTCGTTCTTCAGCTTTTGCACCAGCGTCGCAACGTCCGGCACCATCACACCCGCGCTACGCTTGGGCGGCTCAACGACCTTGACGGTCTTCAGACGCGGCGCCACGTCCACGCCGAGATCTTCCGGCTTGACGATATCCAGCGGCTTCTTCTTGGCCTTCATGATGTTCGGCAGCGTCACGTAGCGCGGCTCGTTCAGGCGCAGGTCGGTGGTCACCACCGCCGGCAGCTTGAGCGACAGGGTCTCCAGACCGCCGTCCACTTCACGCGTCACCGAGGCCTTTCCATCGGCCACCACCACCTTCGAGGCGAAGGTGGCTTGCGGCAGGCCTGCCAGCGCGGCCAGCATCTGGCCGGTCTGGTTGGAGTCGTCGTCGATGGCCTGCTTGCCCAGGATCACCAGTTGCGGCTGTTCCTTGTCGACCAGGGCCTTGAGCAGCTTGGCCACGGCCAGCGGCTGCAGGTCTTCGTTCGACTCGACCAGGATGCCGCGGTCGGCGCCGATGGCCATCGCCGTACGCAGGGTTTCCTGGCACTGGGTCACGCCGCAGGACACGGCGATCACTTCGGTGACCACCCCGGCTTCCCGCAGGCGCACCGCTTCTTCCACGGCGATTTCGTCAAACGGGTTCATGCTCATCTTGACGTTGGCCAGATCCACGCCCGTGCCGTCCGACTTCACCCGGACCTTGACGTTGTAATCCACCACGCGCTTGACTGCGACGAGTACTTTCATGCGCTCACTCCACTGATAGTCGATAGTCAGAAATTTGGTTCGCTCGCCATTATAACCACCGGGTGGGTGGCACTCTTATTTTTCGAACGGTCGTACTATTTTATCGGTAAAGAATTGCCGGGCATAGCCCGGCAATGTGAAAACCTCGCCGTATTGTGCCGCAGGATGCCCTGCGGCACACGGTTTTTGAGGTTTTTTTCAAACTTACCAGGCGGTAATCACCGAATCCTTGAAAGTGCTCTGGACATACTGCTTGATCTCCGGCGAATGATAGGCCTTGACCAGCTTGGCCACCCAGGGCTTGTTCTTGTCGGCTTCGCGGATGGCGATCAGGTTGGCATAGGGACCCTTGGGGCCTTCCATGGCAATCGCGTCCTTGGTCGGCGACAGGCCAGCCGACTCGGCGTAGTTGCCGTTGATGGCCGCAGCGTCGAGGTCATCCAGCGAGCGCGGCAGTTGCGCGGCGTCCAGCTCGACGATCCGGATCTTCTTCGGGTTGGAGACGATGTCCAGCGGCGTAGCCTTCAGGCCAGCGTCCGAGCGCAGCTTGATCAGGCCCTTGCTTTGCAGCAACAGCAGGCCACGGCCACCATTGGTAGGATCGTTCGGTACGCCAACGCGCGCGCCATCCTTGATCTGGTCGAGCGACTTGATCTTCTTGGAGTACACGCCCATCGGGAAGGTCACGGTGAAGGCAATGTGGGTGAACTTGTAGCCACGGTCCTTGATCTGCGCTTCCAGGTAGGGCAGGTGCTGGTAGCTGTTGGCATCCAGGTCACCCGAAGCCAGCGCGGCGTTCGGCTGGATGTAATCGCTGAATTCCACCACCTGGATGTTCAGGCCATCCTTGGCCGCGACCTTCTTCACCTGCTCCATGATCTGGGCGTGCGGGCCGCCGGTGACGCCGATCTTGATCGGCTTTTCCTGCGCCACGGCGCCGGTGGCCAGGGTGGCGCCCAGGGCGGCGCCGACAATCCATTGCAGCAAGTTACGACGTTGCATGTTGACTTCCTTTTTCTCGATGGCTCTATGTCTTTGCAGATAGCCGGCGGAATGCCGGGCTGACTTGTTACTTGTGGCTGATGCGCCGCACCAGCCAGTCGCCGAAGCTTTGCACCGCTTGCACGAAAACGATCAGGATCAGTACCACCGCCACCATCACCTCGGTGATGTAGCGCTGGTAGCCGTAGCGGATGCCGAGGTCGCCCAGGCCGCCGCCGCCAATGGCGCCGGCCATGGCCGAGTAGCCCACCAGGCTGACAAAGGTGATGGTCAGGCCGGCCACGATGCCAGGCATGGCCTCGGGCAGCAGCACCTTCATCACGATCTGGCCGGTACTCGCGCCCATCGACTGGGCGGCTTCGACCAGGCCCTTGTCGACTTCGCGCAGCGCGCTTTCCACCAGGCGCGCGATAAACGGGATCGCGGCGATGGTCAGCGGCACCACGGCCGCGGTCGTGCCGATCGACGACCCCACGATAAAGCGCGTGAACGGGATCACCACCACCAGCAGGATGATGAAGGGGATCGAGCGCACAGCGTTGACCACCACGCCGATGGTGCGGTTGAACAGCGGATGCGACAGCACGCCGCCGCGGTTGGTCAGGTGCAGCAGCACGCCCAGCGGCACGCCAAACAACGCGCCGACCACGCCCGAGATGCTCACCATCAGCAGTGTCTCGTTGAACGAGGTCAGGAACAGGTCAAACATTTCAGACCACATGCTCGATCTCCTCCACCACTACGCCCTCTTGTTGCAGGTACTCCATCGCCGCCTTCACGTCGGCCGGCTCGCCGGTGGCCATGATGGCCAGCGAGCCGAAGGCCTGGCCCTGGATCTCGTCGATATGCCCGTGCAGGATGTTGAAGTCCAGCCCGTAGCGGCGGATCGCCTGGGCCAGCACCGGCTGGTCCACGCCCGCGCCGGTGAAGGCCAGGCGGTAGACGTGGTCGCGCCCGTTGCCAAGCCGGCTTTCCACACGCTTGAGCACGCTGGGCGGCAGTTCCTGCGCGATCACGTCGCCGATCATGGCGCGCGTGACTTCATGCTTGGGCCGCAGGAATACATCGATCACCCGGCCGGTTTCCACCACCTGGCCGGCTTCGAGCACGGCCACGCGGTCGCAGACCTGTTTGATCACTTCCATCTGGTGCGTGATCATGACGATGGTCAGGCCCAGCTCGCGATTGATCTGCTTGAGCAGTTCGAGGATGGAGCGGGTGGTCTCCGGATCGAGGGCGGAGGTCGCCTCGTCCGACAGCAGCACCTTGGGCTTGCTGGCCAGCGCGCGGGCAATCCCCACGCGCTGCTTCTGCCCGCCGCTGACCTGGGCGGGATAGCGATCCTTGAGCGCGGTCAGGCCGACCAGTTCCAGCAACGGCAGCACCGTATCGGAGATCTCGCTGTGGGACTTGCCGGCGAGCTCCAGCGGCAGCGCCACATTGTCATAGACGGTACGCGACGACAGCAGGTTGAAATGCTGGAAGATCATGCCGATGTCGCGGCGTGCCTTGCGCAACGCGGCGCTGTCGAGCGCGGTCAGCTCCTGGCCGGCCACGCTCACGCGGCCGGCGCTGGGGCGGTTAAGCAGGTTGATGGCGCGCACCAGGGTGCTCTTGCCGGCGCCGCTGCGGCCGATGATGCCGAAGACCTCACCTGCCGCAATCGACAGGTTGACGTCCCGCAGCGCATGCACTTCACCCGACCCGCCGGGGAAGCGCTGCGAAAGACCTTGCAGTTCGATCATGTGAAAAGAAAACGGCAACAGGCGAGAAAGTCTCTCTAGCGCTGTTGCCGCATTTTATTTTTTGGGCGAAGTGCGCATTTTAAGCGATCCGCTTCATACCAGAAACGACTTTTTGCCGATGTCTTTATATGTTAAGGGCATATAGGCCCGTAAAAGCCGACAAAACGTTATTTAAACATCACCCCAAGAGGGCGGGCGCTTGTCGAGAAAGGCCTGGACGCCCTCCAGCGCCGCCGGATCCATCATGTTGCAAGCCATGGTCTGCCCGGCGAGCTGATAAGCCGCTTCGATGCCCATCTCCAGTTGGCGGTAGAACAGGCCCTTGCCGGCGGCCACGGCGGCGGCCGGCTTGGCGCAGATGCTGGCCGCCAGGCGCGCGACCTCGGCATCGAGGGCATCGGCCGGCACTACGCGGTTGACCAGCCCGCGGTCCCGGGCTTGCAGGGCGTCGATCATGTCGCCGGTCAGCAGCATCTCCATGGCGTGCTTGCGCGACAGGTTGCGCGACAGCGCCACGCCGGGGGTCGCGCAGAACAAGCCGAGATTTACGCCCGATACCGCAAAGCGGGCCACGTCGGCCGCCACCGCCAGGTCGCACATCGCCACCAGCTGGCAGCCGGCGGCGGTGGCAATGCCTTGCACGCGCGCGATCACCGGCTGCGGCATCTTCTGCATCGCCATCATCATGCGGGTGCAGCGGTCGAACAGGCGGCGGTAGTAGTCGTGCGACGGGCTGGCGCGCATCTCGCGCAGGTCATGGCCCGCGCAGAACGCGCGGCCGGCCGCAGCCAGCACCACCACGCGGACCGAGGCATCGGCGCCGGCGCGGGCAAACGCCGCGGACAGCGCATCCAGCAGGTCCTCTGACAGCGAGTTGAACGCTTCGGGCCGGTTCATCGTCAGGCGCAGCACGCCCGGGGCGTCGAGGCTTTCAGTGAGCAGCGGCGTCACGGCGCGGATATCGCGGATATCAGTTTCAGCCATGCCAGGGCCTCCTATCGTTCGAGCAGCACCTTGAGGTGCGCACACACGCTACGGCTCAGCGCGCTCAGGTTATAGCCACCTTCCAGGCAACTGACGATGCGCCCTTTCGCATGGGCGCGGGCGACGTCGACCAGTTGGGCGGTGATCCAGGCATAGTCCTGCTCGACCAGCCCCATCTGCCCGAGGTCATCCTCGCGATGGGCATCGAATCCAGCCGAGATAAACAGCATCTGCGGCTTGAACCCGTTCAGGCGCGGCAGCCAGATCGTCTCCACCACTTCACGCACCGCCAGGCCGTTGGTATAGGCCGGCAGCGGGATGTTCGACATATTGGTGGCGATGTGCTCGGTGCCGCTGTAGGGATAGAACGGATGCTGGAAGAAGCTGCACATCAACACTTGGGCGTCGCCACGGAAGGCGGCTTCGGTGCCATTGCCGTGATGCACGTCGAAATCGATGATGGCCACGCGCTCGAGCCCGTGCGCGGCGAGCGCATGACGCGCGGCGATCGCCACATTGTTGTAGAAGCAAAAGCCCATGGCCCGATCCGGCTCGGCATGGTGCCCCGGCGGGCGCACGCAGCAAAACGCGTTCTCGACCTCGCCCGCCATCACCGCATCGGTGGCGGCCACCGCGGCGCCGGCCGCATGGGTGGCGGCGGCCAGCGTGTGCGGGTTCATCGAGGTATCGGGATCGATCGGGTAGTAGCCGCTGGCAGGGCTGGCCGCGGCCAGCGAGGCGATGTATTGCGGAAGATGCACGCGCCCGATCTGCTCGGCGGTGGCGGCGCTCGCCTCACGCCGGTCGAGCAGGCCGTCCATGCCGTGCGAGATCAGGTGATCCTCAATGGCCCGCAGGCGCTCGGGGCACTCCGGATGGAAATGCCCCATCTCATGCAGCAGGAACTCGGGATGCGTGTAATAGCCTGTGGGCATGTCTTATTGCTTTAATCGTGGTCTCCATTCGTTACGTTAGCACATGCCGCGCTGGCCACCCAGCGGGGTGGCGCGCAGGCACCTTCCGCTATACTCGCAGCGACTTGCAAAGGACACCATGACCGACTCCCAGCGCTCCCTGCGCCGCCCGCTCCTGGGCGCCGCACTCTCCGCTGCCGCATTGAGCTTCTGCGGCGTCTCCCCCGCCCTGCTTGCCGCCGGCAAGCGCCGCGTGAGCGTGCGCGAAGAAGAAATCGAGCCGGGCCGCTACCGTGACAACCCCAAGAGCCGCGCCTTCATTGACGAGATGGTGGCGCGCCACGGCTTTGCCCGCCAGACGCTGGAAGACTGGTTCGGCCAGGCCGTGTATTCGTCCACGGTGGTGCGCCTGATCATGCCGCCCGCCACGCCGGGACGCAAAAGCTGGCGCACCTACCGCTCGCGCTTTATCGAGCCGATCCGAATCGATGCGGGCGTGCGCTTCTGGCAGCAGAATCGTGAAACGCTGCGCCGCGCGGAAGCCGAGTTCGGTGTACCGGCCGCGGTGATCGTCGGCATCATCGGTGTCGAGACCATCTATGGCCGCGACATGGGCACCTTCCGCGTGATCGACTCGCTCTCCACGCTGGCCTTTGATTATCCGGACGTGCCCAACCGCGAAGCGCGCACCACGCTGTTCCGCAACCAGCTGGCCGACTACCTGCTGTGGTGCCGCGACACCAACACCGATGTGTTCTCGGTGCTGGGCTCCTTCGCGGGCGCCGTGGGCATTCCGCAGTTCATGCCCACCAGCCTGCGCGAATACGCCATCGACTACGACGGCGACGGCCACATCGACCTGCGCAGCAGCGCCGCCGACGCGATCGGCAGCGTGGCCCGCTTCCTGCAACTGCACGGCTGGGAACAGGGCCGCCCGGTGGTCTGGCGCATCGCCACCGACGAGGGCAGCCGCGGCATCGTCGCCGCCGCTGCGGATGGCGAGCCATGGCCCACCCGCACGCTCAACCAGTTGCTCAGGGCCGGCCTGCGCGTGGACGAGCCGATCGACCTGGCACGCGAAGGCGAAACCGGCGTGCTGGTGGTGGACCTGCCCACGCCCGGCGAAACCACCGACTACGTGCTCGGCCTGCGCAACTTCTATGTGCTGACACGCTACAACCGCAGCTTCTTCTACGCGCTGGCCGTGTACCAGCTGGGCGAGGCGGTCAAGGCCGCGATGGGCTGACCTCGCTAATCGCAGCACCAGAAACAAAAAGCCCCGCAAGATTCGCGGGGCTTTTTTTAATGCGCGGAACAACGCGGCGTCAGGCCGGGAACACCCCGGTCGACAGGTAGCGATCGCCGCGATCGCACACCACGAACACAATGGTGGCGTTCTCCACTTCCTCGGCGATACGCAGCGCCACGCACAGCGCGCCGGCAGCCGAGATGCCGCAGAAGATCCCTTCCTCGCGCGCCATGCGGCGTGCCATGTGCTCGGCATCGCCTTGGCCGACAGGCTCGGTACGGTCGATGAACTTCGGGTCGTAGATCTTCGGCATGTACGCCTCGGGCCACTTGCGGATACCGGGAATGCGCGAGCCTTCGGCGGGTTGCGCCCCCACGATCTGGATCTCTGCGTTCTGTTCCTTGAGGTAGCGCGAAACACCGGTAATGGTGCCCGTGGTGCCCATGGCAGAGACGAAGTGAGTAATGCGCCCTTCGGTATCGCGCCAGATCTCCGGGCCAGTGGTCTCGTAGTGAGCCAGCGGATTGTCCGGGTTGGCGAACTGGTCCAGGATCACGCCGCGGCCATCGCGCTCCATGGAGTCCGCGAGGTCGCGCGCATATTCCATGCCGCCCTTGACCGGCGTCAGGATGATCTCCGCGCCGTAGGCGGCCATGCTCTGGCGGCGCTCCATGCTCAGGTCTTCCGGCATGATCAGCACCATCTTGTAGCCACGGATGGCAGCTGCCATGGCCAGCGCGATACCGGTATTGCCCGAAGTGGCTTCGATCAGCGTGTCGCCCGGCTTGATGCGCCCGCGCGACTCGGCGCGGGCAATCATCGAGACTGCCGGCCGGTCCTTGACCGAGCCCGCCGGGTTGTTGCCCTCGAGCTTGCCGAGGATTACGTTGCCGCGCGGCGTGCCGGCGGCGCCGGGGATGCGCTGCAGTTGCACCAGCGGCGTATTGCCGATGGTGTCTTCAATCGTCTTGTAGGCCATGGTGAGCGGGATTCCAATGTCGGCGCTCATTGTAATGCAGTCGCAAAGCCCGCGTTGCCGACGTGGCGGGCGCTCCCCCGCGGGAGCGCCCGCTAGCTTCGCGGTGTGTCAGGCTTCGGCTTCCGCCTCGGCCTCGGCCTCGGCCTCGGCCTTGCGGCTGCCCAGCAGGTGATACAGCAGGATCGCGCCAAAAGTGGCGGTACCGATGCCGCCAAGCGTCATGCCGCCCAGCTTCAGGGTCAGGTCGCCGGCCGCCACGGTCAGCGTGGCGCCGACCGTGATCAGGTTGCGCGAACTGGAGAAATCGACCTTGTTCTGCA
>NZ_BAAILO010000172.1:39222-53022 GCF_054589115.1 Cupriavidus sp. 8B
CCGGCGGTGGCAGCGATCAGGCCGAACACGACAATGGTCAGGCCACCGATCACCGGACCCGGGATGGTCAGGATCAGCGCACCAAACTTGGGCGAGAAGCCCAGCACCAGCGCCACCGCCGCCGCCACCACGAAGATCAGCGTGGAGTAGATCTTGGTCACCGCCATCACGCCCATGTTCTCGGCGTAAGTGGTCACGCCCGTGCCGCCGCCGCCGGCGGAGATGATGGTGGCAATGCCGTCGCCGATGAAGGCGCGGCCGATATACGGGTCGAGATTGCGGCCGGTCATCACACTGATGGCCTTGATATGCCCGAGGTTTTCCGCCACCAGCACGATGGCTACCGGGGCGATCAGCAGCATGGCGCTGGCCTGGAACACCGGCGTGGAGAAGACCGGCAGGCCGAACCAGGCGGCGGCGGCCACGCCGGAGAAATCGATGCCTTTGCCCATGCCCAGCCCGTTGGCGCAGACGAAGTACAGCACGTAGCCGAACAGCCCGCCCACCAGCACCGGGAGCCGGCGCAGCATGCCCGGCGCATGGACTGCGACCATGCCCACGGCCAGCACCGTGGCCAGGCCCACCCAGGTGTCCAGCGCGGCGCCGCTCACGGCCTTGACCGCCACCGGCGCCAGGTTCAGGCCGATGGCCGCCACGATGGCGCCCGTCACCACGGGCGGCATCAGCCGCTCCACCCAGCGATAGCCGACCGACTGCACCACCAGGCCAATGAGCAGGTACAGCACGCCCGCTGCGATGATGCCGCCTAGCGCCACCGGGATATTCGGGTTGGGGCCGCTGCCGGCGTAGCCGGTCGCCGCGATCACCACCGCGATGAAGGCAAAGCTGGAGCCCAGGTAGCTCGGCACCCTGCCGCGCACGCACAGGAAAAAGATCAGCGTGCCGATGCCGGAAAACAGGATGGCGATATTGGGATTGAAGCCCATCAGGATCGGCGCGATCGCGGTCGAGCCGAACATCGCCACCACATGCTGGATCCCTGCCAGGAGGGTCTGGCCGGCGGGCAGGCGCTCATCCGGCGCAATCACGCCGTGCGTCTTTAGCCGCCACTTGGGCAGGAATCCCGCGTCCTCGTTATTTCCCATTGTCCAGCTCCCTTTTTATTGGCCTGGCCGCCCCCCGTATGCGGGCAGGTCCGGCTCGATTTTGGATTTTGTGGGCCACGCAGCCGGCTCGGGCCGCAACAGCGTCCGCATGATACCGCGCGGCCGCATTCGTGATAAGCCACACGGCACTAGCACGAGCCATACCAGCGCCGGATCCTCGTGCTGGTGCATGGGTAGCAAAAAAGCCCCGGGCTCGGCCGGGGCTTCGACGATCGGATAGCTTCGGGGGCGGGCGCCGCGCAGCACGCCCGCGGCAGCCTTAGCGAACGGCCTTGGCCGGCGGCTTCTCCGCCTTGGCGTCCTTCTTGGCCGGAGCCGCCGCGGCCACCGTGGCCTTCGGCGCGGCTGCGCCGCCGGCGCCGATGGTCATGCCGGCCTCCTGCAAGCGCACGACCGATTTCTGCCCCAGGCCCTTGACCCGATCGGCGAGATCCGCGGCATCCTTGAAAGGACCGCCCCGGCTGCGTTCGCTGACAATGGTGCTGGCCGTGGCAGGCCCGATGCCCTTGAGCGAAACCAGCGCGGCCTCATCGGCGGTATTCACATCGATCGCCGCGAGCGCGGCGCCAGAGAGCGAGAACCAGACGGCGGCGGCCAGCAGGACCTGCCTGGACGCACGCGTCAAAGTTGGCTTGAACATGGGAATTTCTCCTATCCGTTGATGAAGGTGGCTTCGCCCTGGCTGGACGAAGCAACACGCAGGATAGGAGCGGGCAAGCGGCTTGGCGCACCCCGCAACAAAAGTTCACCTCAACGCTACCGAGGTGTTTCCACAGTGCGCGGAAAGCGGGCGGCAAGTGGTTCTATGCGCGCGTCTTTGCGACTTCAGCCCTTGTTCTGCAACAACCAGCGGCAGTAGCGCGACACGCCTTCTTCCACGGTGTAGAACGCTTCCTTGTACCCGGCGCCACGCAGGCGCGAGACATCGGATTGGGTGTAGCACTGGTACTTGCCGCGCAGCGCGTCGGGGAACTTGATGTACTCCACCAGGCCCTCCAGCACCATCTCGTCGAGCGTCAGATGGGGCCGGCCATCGGCCTCGCGCAGCGTGTTGACCACGGTCGCGGCGATGTCGTTGAACGGTTGCGCGCGGCCGGTGCCGAGGTTGAAGATGCCCGACTTGTCCGGATGCTCCAGGAAGAACAGGTTGACCTTCACCACGTCTTCCACCGAGATGAAGTCACGGGTGTGGCCACCCGGCACATAGCCGCCATACTCGCCAAACAGCTTCACCGTGCCGTCGGCGCGGAACTGGTTGAAATTGTGGAACGCCACCGAGGCCATGCGGCCCTTGTGCGCCTCACGCGGGCCATACACGTTGAAATAGCGAAAGCCCACGATCTGCGACAGCGCGGACGGCAGCGTGCGCCGCACCACCTGGTCGAACAGGAACTTGGAGTAGCCGTAGACGTTCAGCGGCTTCTCAAATTCGCGCTCTTCCTTGAACACCTGCGAGGCGCCATAGGTGGCCGCCGACGAGGCGTAGAGGAATTGCGTGCCCTGTTCCAGGCAGGCATCCATCAGCGCCTTGGTGTAGCGGAAATTGTTCTCCATCATGTAGCGGCCGTCGGTCTCCATGGTGTCCGAACAGGCACCCTCATGAAACACCGCGCGCACCTTGCCGAACTCGCCGCGCTTGAAGCGCTCGATAAACTCGCCCTTGTCGAGGTAATCGCGGATCTCGCAGTCGACGAGGTTGTGGAATTTGTCGGCGCGCGTCAGGTTGTCGACGGCGACGACATTGTCTTCGCCGCGCTCGTTCAGGCCCTTGACGAGGTTGCTGCCGATGAAGCCGGCAGCGCCGGTAACGATGATGGTCATGGTCGTGTGGGCTCAGTCGAGCCAGGAGGCAGCGCGGCCATTACGCCGGCGTGCCGAACAATTCAGGATAGGTGACGACCGCGGTGCCCAGCTTGCCCACCACGATGCTGCCAGCGCGATTGGCGTGCTGCACGGCTTCCTTGAGCGGCACGCCCGCGCCCAGCATGGTCGCCAGCGTGGCGATCACGGTGTCGCCGGCGCCGGACACGTCGTAGACTTCGCGCGCCTGCGCCGACACGTGCAGCACCTCGGCTTCGGTGTAGAGCGTCATGCCCTCCTCCGAGCGCGTCAGCAGCAGCGCTTCGAGATGCAGCTCGCGCCGCAGGTTCTGGGCCCGGATGGTGAGATCGGACTCGGTCTTCCAGGCGCCCACCACGTGCCGCATTTCAGCGCGGTTGGGGGTGATCAGCGTGGCGCCGCGATAGCGTGAGTAATCGTCGCCCTTGGGGTCGACCAGCACCAGGCAGCCCGCGGCGCGGCCCGCCTCGACCATGCGGCCGACGTGGGCCAGGCCGCCCTTGCCATAGTCGGAGAGCACCAGGACCTTGTACTCCTTGACCAGGGCCAGGAAACGATCCTGCACCGCAGCCAGCACTTCATGTCCCGGAACATTCTCGAAGTCCACCCGCAGCAACTGTTGCTGGTGCGCCACCACGCGCAGCTTGATGGTGGTGTTGACGGTGGGGTCGCGATGCAGGTAGGGCTGCACGTGGCTGGCGCTGAGCAGCGCCTCCAGCGTACGGCCGGGCTCGTCGTCGCCGACTACGCCCAGCATGCCCACCTGGGCGCCCAGCGCGGCGGCATTGCGCGCCACGTTGGCCGCGCCGCCGAGGCGTTCGTCGCTGCGCTTGATCTGCACCACCGGCACCGGCGCTTCCGGCGAGATGCGCTCGACATCGCCAAACCAATAGCGGTCGAGCATCATGTCGCCCGCCACCAGGATGCGCGATTGATTGATCTGTTGCTGCGGAATATGGTTCTTGCTCATGGACATCCTTGGCAACACGGCCCGGTCCGTCAGCCGGGGCGTTGGCTTGTCGTTCCCGTTGGGTTGCGTTTCAGCGCGTCGTGGTCGGCCGCCCGATCGCATGATATTCGATGCCCGCTTCCTGCATGGCTTCGGGCTCGTACAGATTGCGTCCGTCGAAGATGACGGGTGCCTTCAGGCGGCGCTTGATCTGGTTGAAATCCGGGCTGCGGAACACCTTCCACTCGGTGACGATGACCAGGGCATCGGCGCCGTCGAGCGTATCCATCTGCGCGTCGCTGAAATGCACGCGCGCGAAGCCGCCTTCGACGTCCGCGAGATCGAGGGCCAGCGCATGCTTGGCCTCGGCCATGGAGATCGGATCATGCACGCGCAGGCAGGCGCCCCGGGACACCAGCGCTTGCGCCAGCACCCGCGACGGCGCTTCGCGCATGTCGTCGGTATTGGGCTTGAATGCCAGGCCCCAGATCGCAAAGGTGCGGCCGGTGAGATCCTCGCCGAAGCGGCGCACGACCTTGTCGGCGAGGACCTGCTTTTGCGCATCGTTGACCGCTTCCACCGCTTCCAGCACGCGCATGGGCTTGCCATGCGCGCTGGCGGTGCGCATCAGCGCCTGCACATCCTTGGGGAAGCACGAGCCGCCGTAGCCGGCACCGGCGTACAGGAAACTATAGCCGATGCGCGGATCGGAACCGATGCCCATGCGGACCAGCTCGATATCGGCGCCGACCTCATCGGCCAGGTTCGCCAGCTCGTTCATGAACGAGATGCGCGTGGCCAGCATCGAGTTAGCGGCGTACTTGGTGAACTCAGCCGAGCGCACGTCCATATAGAAAGTACGCTCATGATTGCGGTTGAAGGGCGCGTAGAGCTGGCGCATGATCGCCTTGGCGTGGCGGCCTGCCACGTCGGCATTGCAGCCCAGCACGATACGGTCGGGACGCATGAAGTCCTCCACCGCGGCGCCTTCCTTCAGGAACTCCGGATTCGAGACCACCGAGAACTGCAGGTCTTCGAGGCCGCGCGCGGCCAACTCTTCACGAATGGCTTGGGCGACACGGTCGCCGGTGCCGACCGGCACGGTGGACTTGTCCACCACCACCTTGAAGCCGGTCATGTACTTGCCGATATTGCGGGCAGCCGCCAGCACATATTGCAGGTCGGCCGAGCCGTCCTCGTCGGGCGGGGTGCCAACGGCGATGAACTGCACGTCGGCATGCTCCACGCTGGCCGCCACATCGGTGGAAAACGTCAGCCGGCCAGCCTCGCGGTTGCGCTGGATCAGCTCTTTCAAGCCCGGTTCGTAGATCGGCACGCCGCCGGCATTGAGCATCGTGATCTTGCGTTCGTCGACGTCCAGGCAAAACACATCGTTGCCCAGCTCGGCCAGGCAGGCCCCGGTCACTAGACCGACGTAGCCGCTGCCGATAATGGTGACTTTCATAACTTGTACTCCAGATAGGGATTGGCGTGCGGCGCTAAAGCATCAACATCAGCATCGGCGCCAGCGTCAGCCGAGCGCCTCGGAACGGCGCGGTGCATAAGTTTCCCAGCGGTTGCAGCCGGGGCACTGCCAATAGAACAATCGGGCGCGGAAGCCGCATTCGCGGCAGGTATAGCGCGCCAGGTTACGCGTGCGATGTTGCAGCAAGTCGCGAATCGCCGACACCTCCTGCTCATGTTCGATATCGTGGGCGGAGCCCGCCGGCTCGGCATCGGCCCCATCGGCAGTGACAGCCACGCTGGCTTGCGCTACCTCCGCAGCCTGCGCCTCGAAATACTTGGTCAGGGCCTGCAACGACGGCTGGCGGCGCAATTGCTCGCGCATCAGCACGGCCGCGGCATGCGCGCCGTGCAGTTCCAGCTCGGCGCGATAGGCACTATCGAGCAGCTCGGCAGCCAGGTTGGTCTTGAGCAGGCCACGCAACCACTCCAGCGCCCGGCCATCGTCGCCCAGCTGGCGGTACGCCTTGACCACGCGATCCGCCACCAGCGGCAGGTAGGAGGCATCCTGCTTCTCGATGCCAAGCCAGTGGCCGAGCGCGCCTTGCGCGTCGCCCGCCGCCATCGCCACGTCGCCCAGCAGCATCGGCGCGCGCACATTGGCGGGGTTTTCCTTGACTGCCTGCTGCAGCCAGCCGATGGCGTCGTCGGGCTGCTTGCGCTGCAGCGCGTCCTGCGCCAGCTCGCAGCAGAACTGCGCGATCTGCACACTGTAGTCCTTGTGCTCCAGCGGCTGCAGTTCGCGTGCCGCGTCGATGGCCTTCTTCCACTCTTTCTCGACTTCGTAGAGCTCCAGAAGCACATGCTTTGCCGGGGCGGCATACGGCCCGGACATCAGGCGGCGCAGCGATTCCTCGGCGCGGTCAAGCAGGCCGGCACGCAGGAAGTCCTGGCCCAGCTCATAGAGCGCGTGCTCGCGCTCGGCATCGGGAAGATCCTGGCGGCTGGCCAGGTTCTGGTGCACGCGGATGGCGCGTTCGGTTTCACCGCGCCGGCGGAACAAGGCGCCGAGCGCAAAGTGCAGCTCGGTGGTCTCGGGGTCCAGGCGCACCACCTCGATGAACGCATCGATGGCTTGGTCGGGCTGCTCGTTGAGCAGGAAATTCAGCCCCTTGAAATAGGAGCGCGGCAGCGCGCCCTGCTCGCTCATCAGCTGGCGCGCATCGAAGCGGGCAGCCATCCAGCCGAGGCCGAAAATGAGCGGCAGCGCCAGCAGCCACCAGGTTTCAAAAATCATGGGTCAGACTTTCGGGCCAACTACGTTGTAAGGAATGCCGGAACCTGCCGCGGCCTGTGGGTCGCGCGCACTTTCCGCCGACTGGCTGCGCGCCTCGCCCAGCGCACGCCGCAGCCGGCCGGCCTCCATGCGCTGGCGCATCAGCGCAGGCGCCAGCGCAGCGAGTGCTGCGAGGATGCCCAGCCCGAAAGCGGCCAGCAAGATCAGGATCAGGGGCGCGCGCCAGACTGCGTCGAAAAAGAGCTGCAGCGAGACGTCGGCGGTGTTGCGCAGCGCCAGCACGAACAGCAGCGCGAACAGGACGATGCGGATGATCCAGGCGACAAGTTTCATGCGGGCTTCATGCGGCAGATGGGATGGATCGGACTCCGGTGATGCGGACGCCGGCGGGCGGCGCCCCCTCGGTGGATTCCCGGCATTGTAGCGGAATCGCCTCGTGCCAACGGTAACCTCTTGTATGCACACGCAATGAAAAAGCGCCCCGATAAGGGGCGCTTTTTTGACTATCCAGGCACATCACGAGCCAAACACAGCGGATTCAGGACTGGGCCAGTTTCAGCCCGCCGTCATCATGCGAGGCGCTGCCGGCAACGGCTGCCGGCTTCGCCTGGCCAGGCGCGGTCGCATGACCCGCACCAGCCGCAGCGCCATGGCCATTGCTGCCGCCATGGATGCTGCCATTCGCATTGCCGCCGCCAACGTGACTTCCGTTGGCATTGGCACCAGCACCGCCGCCGCTACCTGCCTGCGGCAGCGCCGGGCTGCGATCGACACGTTCACGCAACTCCTTGCCCGCCTTGAAGTGCGGTACCCGTTTCTCGGGCACCAGCACGCGTTCGCCGGACTTGGGGTTGCGCCCAACGCGCGGCGGACGCCGGTTCAGACCAAAACTGCCGAATCCGCGAATCTCGATGCGGTGGCCATCGGCCAGCGCTTCGGACATCGCGTCGAGGATCGTCTTCACCGAGATATCCGCATCCCGCAGCAACAGCTGCGGGAACCGGGCAGCCAGTTTTTCGACAAGCTCGGACTTGGTCATGGGCATCCGCTAGCAGGCGTAAGAACCAATGCTTACTGGTTGTCCTGGCCGAGCTTGGCCTTCAGCAGCGCGCCCAGGTTGGTCGTGCCAGCCGTGCCGGTGTCGGCAGCGAACTTTTGCATGGCTTCTTGCTGCTCGACGTTGTCCTTGGCCTTGATCGACAGGTTGATGTTGCGCGACTTGCGGTCGACGTTCACCACCAGGGCGGTGATTTGTTCGCCTTCCTTCAGCACGTTGCGAGCATCTTCCACGCGGTCAGCCGAGATTTCGGATGCGCGCAGGTAGCCTTCGACGTCATCAGCCAGTTGCACGACGGCGCCCTTGGCATCAACAGTCTTGATCGTGCCGTTGACCAGGGAACCCTTGTCGTTAGCCGAGATGAAGTTGTTGAACGGGTCGCCCGACAGCTGCTTGATACCCAGCGAGATGCGTTCCTTGTCGACGTCGATGCCCAGAACCACGGCTTCCACTTCGTCGCCCTTCTTGTACTTGCGCACGGCTTCTTCGCCGGTTTCTTGCCAGGACAGGTCGGACAGGTGCACCAGGCCGTCGATGCCACCGGGCAGGCCGATGAACACGCCGAAGTCGGTGATCGACTTGATCTGGCCGCCCAGCTTGTCGCCCTTCTTGTGGTTACGGCTGAAATCGTCCCACGGATTGGCCTTGCATTGCTTCATGCCCAGGCTGATACGACGCTTGTCTTCGTCGATATCCAGAACCATGACTTCGACTTCGTCGCCCAGCTGGACAACCTTCGACGGGGCCACGTTCTTGTTGGTCCAGTCCATTTCGGAAACGTGGACCAGGCCTTCGATGCCGGCTTCGATTTCAACGAATGCGCCGTAGTCGGTCAGGTTGGTCACCTTGCCGAACAGGCGGGTGCTTTGCGGGTAGCGACGCGAGATGCCGACCCACGGATCTTCGCCCAGCTGCTTCACGCCCAGCGAGACGCGGTTCTTCTCTTGGTCGAACTTGAGGATCTTGGCGGTGATTTCCTGGCCAACCGACAGCACTTCGCTCGGGTGACGCACACGACGCCATGCCAGGTCGGTGATGTGCAGCAGGCCGTCGATGCCACCCAGGTCCACGAATGCGCCGTAGTCCGTGATGTTCTTGACGATACCGTTGACGATAGCGCCTTCCTTCAGGGTTTCCATCAGCTTCTGGCGCTCTTCGCCCAGGGTCGCTTCCACAACGGCGCGGCGCGACAGCACCACGTTGTTGCGCTTGCGGTCCAGCTTGATGACCTTGAATTCCAGGGTCTTGCCTTCGTACGGCGTGGTGTCCTTGATCGGACGCACGTCGACCAGCGAGCCCGGCAGGAACGCGCGGATGCCGTTGACCATGACGGTCAGGCCGCCCTTGACCTTGCCCGTGACCGTGCCCGAGATGATTTCGCCGTCTTCCAGCGCCTTCTCGAGGTTCAGCCACGATGCCAGGCGCTTGGCCTTGTCGCGGGACAGGATGGTGTCGCCATAGCCGTTCTCGAGCGCGTCGATGGCCACGGAGACGTAGTCGCCGGCCTGCACTTCGAGTTCGCCCTGGTCGTTCAGGAACTCCTCCACCGGCACAAAGGCTTCCGATTTGAGGCCGGCGTTGACGACCACGAAATTGTGGTCGATGCGCACGACTTCAGCGGAAATCACTTCGCCAGCCTTCATATTGGAGCGGGCGACGGATTCCTCGAACAGTGCGGCAAAGGATTCGTTAGTTTGCAGGTCGGACATAAACTTGAGTATCAATCCGCAGTACTCGGGCCGGCGCGTGGATCGCGCTCAGTCTGCACCGGGCAGCGGGGTCAGGTTGAACAACACCGGCGGATCTGCGCTTGCAGGCTCTGCCGGCACTTCGATGTTGCAGCGGCTGGACTCGCGCGGGTCAATAACCCGGCGCGCCGTACCACTGCAGCACCTGCGCCACCGCCTGATCCACCGTCATGTCGGAGGTATCGAGCAGGTGCGCATCCTCTGCGGGACGCAGCGGCGCGGCCGTGCGGGAGCGATCCCGCTGGTCGCGCGACTCAAGGTCTCGCAAAAGGTCTTCGATATTAGCAGAAATTCCCTTATCAATCAATTGTTTATAGCGCCTGCGAGCGCGCGCCTCGACACTTGCCGTCAGGAACACCTTCAGCCGGGCATCCGGGAAAATCACGGTACCCATGTCGCGGCCGTCGGCAACCAGGCCGGGCAGCTTGCGAAAACCGCGCTGCAGCGCCGTCAGGGCGTCGCGCACCGGCTGGTGGACGGCGATCGCCGAGGCCCGGTTGCCGGTGGCTTCCGCGCGGATGACCAGGCTGACCTCCTCGCCGCGCAGCCAGACACGGTCCGGCCCGAACTTCACATCGAGGCGGGTAGCCAGGCTTGCCAACCCCTCCACATCCTGCATGTCGATGCCCGCACGCTCGCTGGCCAGCGCCACCAGGCGATACAACGCACCGCTGTCCAGCAAGTGGAAACTGAGCGCGTCGGCCACCTTGTGCGCTACGGTACCCTTTCCTGATGCGGTGGGCCCGTCGATTGTGATGACGTCGACGATAGTCATTGTTTATTAAGACAGAACAAAATATTGATTTCTTAAATCAATTGAGAATCATTAGCATGTGGTTCGTGACGGCCACCCGACAAAAACCCGGGCACATGCAGCAAACAACCGACATCTTCGCGAGGCAATCTACCATGGCTAAGACCCTGTCGTTCGGCATCATGCACGTTGCCATTGCCTTTGGCGTCACTTACACGCTGACCGGCAATCTGGCTGTCAGCGGCGCCGTGACGTTCATCGAACCGGCAGTCAACACTGTGGCGCATTACTTCTTCGACCGCTACTGGGAACGGCGCGAACCCGGCGCGCTGCACAAGCGCTCGCCCCAAACCGGGCGCGGCGACGACGGCCTGCAACTGGCCGCGTGATCAGCGCGCCACCGTGCCAAACACCTCGAAGTAATCCGGGAACGTCTTGGCGACGCAGCCGGGTTCGTTGATGCGCACCGGCAGCGGACCGAACGCGGCCAGCGAAAAGCACATCGCCATGCGGTGGTCATCATAGGTATCGATGCCGGCGGCCGGGGTCTGCCAGGCGGATTGGGCCGGCGGCGTCACCTTCAGGTAATCCGCGCCCTCTTCCACCTCGACACCCAGCTTGCGCAGCTCGGTGGCCATGGCGCTGATGCGGTCAGTTTCCTTGACCCGCCAACTGGCGATATTAGTTAGCGTGGTGGGCCCTTCGGCGAACAGTGCCGCCACGGCCAGCGTCATGGCAGCGTCCGGAATATGGTTGCAGTCCAGCTCGATGCCGTGCAGGCGGCAATCGTCGCGCTCGGTGCCGCGGACCTCGATCCAGTTGGCGCCGGCCATCACGTTGGCGCCCATGCGGTTAAGCGCCTCGGCAAACTTGACGTCGCCCTGGATGCTTGCCATGCCCACGCCCTCCACCCGCAGCGGGCCGCCGCCGATGGCGCCCGCAGCCAGGAAGTAGGAGGCCGAAGACGCATCGCCCTCGACAAAAATCTCGCCCGGCGAGCGATATGCGGCGCGAGCCGGCAGGATGAAGCGTGACCAGCCGTCGCGCCGGACCTCGATGCCAAAGCGCGCCAGCAGGTTGAGCGTGATCTCCACATAGGGCTTGGAAATCAGCTCGCCCACCACTTCGATCTCGATGGTGTCGCCAGGCGCATCGGCCAGCGGCAAGGTCATCAGCAGCGCCGTCAGGAACTGGCTGGACACGTCTCCACGCACGCGGATCGGCGCATCGATGCGAATCTGCGCGGGAGAAATCTGCAAGGGCGGATAGCCCTCGGTGCCAAGGTAAGCGACGCTCGCGCCAATCTGGCGCAGGCCATCGACCAGATCGCCGATCGGCCGCTCATGCATGCGCGGCACGCCGGACAGCTTGTAGTTCCCGCCCTGCAGCGCCAGCGCCGCGGTGAGCGGGCGGATGGCCGTGCCCGCATTGCCCATGAACAGCTCGGCCGCCTTGTTGGGGAAATTGCCGCCCACGCCGCGCACCACGCAAACGCCGTCCTCCTGGCGCCATTCGACACCCAGCGTGCGCAGCGCCTGCAGCATCACGCGCGTGTCATCCGAGTCGAGCAGGTCGCACACGCGGGTCTCACCCTCGGCCAGCGCCGCCAGCAGCAGGACCCGGTTCGAGATGCTCTTGGAACCCGGCAGGCGAACCGTGCCCGAAGCGCGAGTGAAGGGACCGAGCGTGAGATGTTCCATGGTTTGCATGCTAGTTGGCCGGCGGCTTTCGATGAAAGGCGCGCCGCTCCGTTGGTGACGTGGCGTTGGCGTAGTGGTGGCGTATGGCTGGCGTGGCGATTGCGTGACGATCAGGGCTCGGCGTTGACAGCCGGCGCGCGCTGCGCGCCCCATTGCTGCCGCGCCTGGCTGGCGCGCTGGAAAATACGTTCCAGGCCCTCGCCGTTGCTGTTTTCGATCAGGGTCTTCAGATGCGCCAGCATGGCCTGGTAGGTGCTGAGCTCACTCAGCATCGCCTCGCGGTTGCCAACACAGATATCGCGCCACATTTCCGGCGAGGACGCCGCGATCCGGGTGAAATCCCGGAAGCCGCCGCCGGCGAAATCGAGCTTGAGCGCCGCGTCTTCGGCATTGGCCACCTGGGCCACCAGCGCGTAGGACAGCAGGTGCGGCAAATGGCTGACGGCGGCAAACACGGCATCGTGCTGCACGGCCGACATCACGCTGCACTGGGCGCCCGCGGTCTCCCACATGGCGCGCACGGCGGCCACGTCGATGCGGGCATTTTCCTGCAGCGGGCACAGCACGACTTTCTTGCCGACATAGAGATCGTCCAGCGCGGCTTCCACGCCATGCAGCTCACGTCCGGCGATGGGATGGGCCGGCACGAACTGAGCCGCCTTGTCGCCCAGCGCGGTCTTGGCCGCCATGATGACGTCGGACTTGGTGCTGCCGGCGTCCGTGATGATGGTGGTGGGCTCCAGATGCGGCTCAAGTGCATGGAGCAGCGCAAAGGTCTGCGCCACCGGCGCGCACAGCACGATCATGCTGGCGCCCTTGGCGGCGTCTTCCAGCGCGGCCGCCTCGTCGATCACGCCCAGCTTGAGCGCTCGCTCGAGCGAAGCTTGCGAGCGGCCAACGCCGACCACCGTGCCAACCGCACCCGCGCGCTTGAGCGCGAGTGCCAGCGAGCCGCCGATCAGGCCGACGCCGACAATGACGACACGGGAAAAAAATGGAGCGGACGCAGGAACGGTCACGGGGATACGCTGCCAGGCAAGGAAGTTCGGGAATCCGATATTGTAACTTCTCCGCCGGGCGTCGGCGCCGCCATTCCGGCATCCGGGACGGTGCCGGCCCGCACAGGGGCCGGGACAGCGCTTATTTGAGGGCCTTTTCCAGCGCCGCGATAAAGGCAGCGTTTTCTTCAGGCAGGCCGATGGTGATGCGCAGCCATTGCGGCAAGTTGTAGTTGCCCACCGGCCGCACGATCACGCCCTGCTTGAGCAGCGCCAGGTTGACGCGCGCGCCGGCGCCATCGTCCTGGCCCACACGCACCAGCACGAAATTGCCCGAGGACGGCACGTACTGCAGGCCAAGCCGGTCGAACGCCGCCACCAGTTGCGCCTTGCCGGCACGGTTGAGCTCGGCGCTGCGCCGCAGGAAGGCCGCATCGCCCAGCGCCGCCACCGCCGCGGCCTGCGCCAGGCTGTTGACGTTGAAGGGTTGGCGGATACGGTTGAGCAGATCGGTGAGCGCAGGCTGCGCCACGGCGTAGCCGATGCGCAGGCCGGCCAGGCCGTAAGCCTTGGAGAAGGTGCGCGACACCAGCAGGTTGGGATACTTGCGGACCCACGCGATCGAATCGTACTGCTGCGCGTCGTCCAGGTATTCGTTGTAGGCCTCGTCCAGCACCACCACGACGTCGGCCGGCACCTTGGCCAGGAAGGCCTCGATGTCGGCTGCCGGCAGGAAGGTGCCGGTCGGGTTGTTGGGGTTGGCGATAAAGACCAGGCGCGTGTCCGCCGCCATGGCCGCGGCCATGGCGGCGAGATCGTGGCCGTAGTCGCGCGCCTTGACCTCGATGGCGCGCGCGCCGACTTCCT